>JAEUQZ010000345.1 GCA_016788965.1 Anaerolineae bacterium
GGCTTGGCGCCGCCGTCGCTGTAGATGATGACAGGTGTTTCGTCCATAGGGACGGAATTATCGCCCAAACCCCGCCCTCTGGCAATGCGCGTCACTGACCATCCTCCAAGAGACGCCAAAGAGTGACCAAAATGTCACCCTTTCTGCCCCGCTTTGTGCTACCCTGTGACTACCCGGAGGCGTGGGGCTTTGAATTGGTTTTCTCTATGAACTATAAACTGCTAACTATCAACTCCACCTGGACGGCAGTCCAAATGAGAATCTCAACCCATTCTCATTCTTACTTTTCTTATCATTCTTATCACATCGGCTGGTTTGCCGCCTTACATGCAAGCCTTCGGCAGCAAATTGTCGTTCCGCAACTGCCGAAATTGCCGCAATTTGTGCAACAAAGTGCATGAATTGCAACTGCAACAACTGCAACATCTGTTGCAAGAGGCATTGATCTGTATTTGACTTACTAAGTTCTGACTAGACCCTCCACCCGCACCCACTCGATCACCAGGGTTTGCGCCTGCTGGACGGGCGACACTCCCCCGCCGAAGCGTCCCTGCGGCGTGACCACGGCGTACTGGTTGTCGATCCAGGCGATGAAGCCCAGCGGCCCGCGCGGCCCGGTCGCGGCCTGATGGACGACTTCCCCATCCACCGCGAAGCTGATCCCATCCGCCCGCCAGTCCAGCGTGTAAGTGCGCGGGGCGCTCAGCAGTTCAGCATCCAGCAGCCGCTCGCTGACCCCAATCGCCGCCTGCCCAATCGGCCACAACCGCCGGTAGAGCGCCGGGACGCGCATCAGCAGGATGCCGAGCGGCGCGGCCGGTAACAGCGCCAGGAACGGCCAGCGGGCGGCATTCAGCGCGGCCGCCTTCCAACCCGTCCCCGGCACATCCAGCGCCAAGCGCATGTCGTTGGGCGGCGTGGAGAAGAAGAACCAGGCCGCCTGGGGCAAGCGCAGCCCGCGCATCCCTGGCCCGAACGGATGGTTCCAGAAGCCGAATCCGGCTGTGCCCACATGCAGTCCTGAAGCCTGGGCACGCAGACTCATCCGCAGCGGCGGCCGCCAGCGAAACCCGGCGCGGACGCTGTAGTCGCTCAACTGGGCATCGTGATAGGACTCGGCGCTTGCCGGCGGCAGACTCAGGTGGAGCTTTCCGTCGGGGCTGAGGGTCTGCCCGGCTCCGAATCGCGTCAGAGTCCAGGGGTCAGGCAGCGGTGAATCGAACTCAGAAATGAAACACATGATCTACTTGGACGCTTGAGAAATGTGCCTGCATCGGATATGATTACAGTGAAACGGATGCCGTCATTCTAGCATAGGGCGGTGGCCGTTTCAGACAGCAAATCCGCGCCCGCTGCGGCGATAGACGGTGTGGTTGAAGATAGGGATTATGGACATTACCTGGTATGGGCACAGTTGTTTCCGTCTGACGGAGCGCAATCGGATTGCGGTGGTGACGGATCCGTTCGCCGATGTGATCGGCCTGCCGGTTCCCCGGCTGAAAGCCGATGTCGTCACCATCAGCCACGATCAACCCGGCCATAACTACGTGGAAGCCGTCAAAGGCGTTTCGCACATCCTCAGCGGGCCGGGGGAATACGAGATTGGCGGGGTCTTCCTGACGGGCATCGAACTGCACCTGATCGAGCGCGATCCCCGCTGGAACGTGGCCTTCCGCATCGAATACGACAATGTGACCGTGCTGCACCTGGGCGATCTGGCGCATGTGCCGGATCAATCCACCATCGAGGACTTCGGGGAAGTGACCGTCCTGCTGCTGCCGGTCGGCGGCGGTCAGGGATTGCGGGCGGCTCAGGCGGCGGAAGTCGTCGGGCTGGTGGAGCCGAGCTACGTCGTGCCGATGCACTACGCGCTGCCGGGGATGAACATCGACCTGGAACCGGTGGACAAATTCCTGAAAGCGATGGGCGTCAGCACTGTTCAGGAGACCGACGTGCTGAAGGTCTCCGGCGGCGAAGCCCCGGAGCAGACCCAGGTCATCCTGCTCCAGCCGCAGCTCCAGACAACCTGAGAGGAGGACACTCATGGCCTCACTCGGAAAAGATCACGTCAAACTGTTGATGCGCTGGGATATCAAACCGGAGCGCGAACAGGATTACTTCGAGTTCGTGGTGCGCGAGTGGGTTCCGGGCATCACCCGCATGGGGATGGAACCCACCGGAGCCTGGTACACCGCTTACAGCCGCGACAAGCAGTCGCAGATCATGACCGAAGGGCTGGTCGAAGACCTGGACAACATGCGCCGCATCCTCGCCAGCCAGGAATGGACGCGCCTGCACGAGCGCCTGCTGGAATACGTCATCAACTACCAGCAGAAGGTCGTGCGCGTCACCGGAGATTTCCAGTTTTAAGCCAATTCTCGAAGCCCGCGAACTTGCAGCCCAAATTCCCACCGAAAACGCACCGGGGGTGTACAGATCATCACTGCACACCCCCGGTTGATTCCTGCCGCCCTGACAGCTCTGCGTGGGTCAAACACGCTGAACGGTCAGGCTCAGTGATTCACATCACTGCATAATCATGCCCTGCACCCTTTTTGCATCGCCCGTGACATACTCTGATGCCAGGATGTCTACTGCGCCAGGCATGAAGGTCATCTCGAAACGCATGATCTTGGCATCGCCCACATACTTGATGTCCACGCAGAATTTGTCCGGGGTTTCCCAGTGCCCTTTGGCTCCAACCAATCCGACGGGGCTATCGGACACCTGGTAGAGGCCATCCAACCCGACTGGCATGACCCAGCTTTCCCCATTATCCAGGGTGAAGGTCAGAACGGCCTGCTGGTCACTGGTAAAGTCAGCGCGAAGCCCAGCGATGACAGCAGGCAGGACGCTGCCCGCAACCGGAACCGGTAGAGGCCCGAACAGCGTGTACTGCTGGTCACTGACTCCCGATGCCATCTCCGGAATGGATTGGACGACAACAGGCTCCGGCTGTTTGATTCGCGCGATGACCGCATCCAATTGGCTTTGTGCCTCGGAACTGTCCGGCAGGGCGCTATCTGAGGCGGACAATCCGGCCATCGTATAGACAAATGGATACGCATGCAGCCCAACACGAAGCGATTCAGTGAAGCCCCCTAACACTACGGCGATGCGGTCGGTCTTGGGATCCAAGAAGAGGTACTGCCCGCCCCAACCAAGCCCTAAACTCACGCCGTTCGATGGGAAGTACCACCACTGGTAGCCATAGCCTGTGTCGGGCCACCCGGTCTCGATGCTTCCGAACAGCGAGTCTTTGACATAATCGGCCGGGATGACCTGGGTTCCATCCCATTCGCCGTTGTGCAGGTAAAGGTAGCCGAACTTCAGCAGATCACGCGCCGTCAACTGAAGATCACCGAAGCCGTAGGATATGCCCTTCGGACTGCTCGTCCAGGCATAGTCGGTGATGCCCAGTGGCTTGAAGAGCTTTTCAGCAGCATAGTCAAGTGCCGATAGGCCAGTTTTCTCGGTAATGATGGCGGACAAAATGTGTGTGACACCATTGCAGTAGTGGAATTCTTTGCCCGGCACGGCCAGCATCGGCATATCCAGGGCGTACTGCAACCAGTCTTCGCTTGCCATCATTTCCTGCGTGACATCAAGTCCTGGAATGTAACTATCGCATTTGAAGCCGGGCGTCATGGTGAGCAGATGCCGCACGGTGATGGCCTGCTTATCTGCATCCAGGTTCTGAACCACGCGATTTGGGAACAGACTCAACATCGGGGTGTCCAGGCTGTCCAGATAACCTTCTTTCAACAGTATGCCGATCAAGGCGCCGGTCACGCTTTTGCTGGCCGAGTACAGATGGTGCTTCATGTTCGCCTCGAAGGGCGGCGCATAGGCTTCCGCAACGATGTACCCGTGACGCGCGACGACCAGGCCATCGAGGTTGAAGTGGGCTTGAGAGTACGTCTCAAACAAACCTGCCAGTTCAGCCGAGTCCATGCCTTGTGCCTCTGGGGTGGAGACCTGCCAACCCTCGGTCGGCCAGTAGCTGACCATCTCTTGCGCGGTGGTCACCGATATGCTCAATACACAAAGTATGAGCGTGAGAACCAATAGCCGATTCTTCATGTTGTTTCTCTCCTGAAAAACAAAAAGCCGAAAGACGCCCTCCATCGGGCAGCTTTCGGCAGCTACTTAGAAACTTCCTTATTTCTGCCGCTGCATTGTCAAAAACAGCGACATATTACAATTGCCATTATAAGACAAAACCGGATTTCGAGGGTCATGTTATCATCGTGACTAATGACATGTCTCAGTCTCATGCTTTGAACTGTCTACACACAACCCGCCTGAATCGAAAACGCCCGGCAGCAGTGCGCGGGCGTTTTTCATTCCGTAGGGTGAAACCGCCTTAGTCGGCAGCGGCCGCCAGCGTGTCGCTCTTGGGCGTGGTCGCAGCCGGGGTAGACGTTTCGGTGCTGGTGGCGGTGGTGGCGTCCTTCTTGGCCGTGCTGCTGGTCAGGCTGGTCTTGGACGAACTCTTGCTGTCGTTCACGTAGAAGCCGGCCCCTTTGAAGATGATCCCGGCGGCCTGAACGACACGCACCACGCGCTGTCCGGTCTGCGGATCCAGCGTCAGCGGTTCATCCGTGAAGTTCTGGCGGAAATCGAAGGTCGTGCCATCTTCGCGGCGATACGTGTACATGGGCATAGGCGGTCACACCTCAATGGTCGATCAAATTGCTTTTGAACAGGATGCCACTCTATATCATACAGAAATTTCGACGGCTGTCTACAGGGTCACGCAGATTCAAATGGACTTCTTATGCGCCGCGAGTGGTCGATTCCGGCGGCATCACCTGTTATAATCGAATGATGATTCGATTCATGTCCGTCCAGTCGGTGTGATAAGGAGCAGCGGCATGGCAACCCGGAAACGCGCCCAGCCACAGATCGTTGAAGTCGCAGAACCCGAACGCATCCCGGTGAAGAGTCCGGTAACGGGCGAAGTCTTCGATTCGATCCCGGCCATGAGCGCCGAAGATGTGCGGGCTGCGGTGGATCGGGCGCGACGGGCACAGCCAGCCTGGGCCGCGCGGAGCGTAGAGGAACGGGCGGCGCTGCTGCGGCGCTGGGGGGAAACCATCTGGGACAACCAAAAAGAGATGATCCGCATCATCCGGCGCGAGTCCGGCAAGAACGAACTCGGCGCATGGCAGGAGATCGCCGTCCTGGATGCGATCTGCGCTTATTACGCCACGCATTCGCCGAGCCTGCTGCGCCCCGATCAGCGGACGGCTTTCGTGCCGGTCAAGCAGACTGTTCGGGTGTATCGCAAACCCTGGGGCGTGGTGGGCTTCGTCACCCCCTGGAATTATCCGCTGCTCCTGGCCTTCATCGATTTGGTTCCGGCGCTGATTGCCGGGAACACGGCTGTCCTCAAGCCGAGCGAAGTCACCCCCTTCGCGGCGCTGTACGCCGCCGATCTGATGATGAAGGTGGGCATTCCCCGCGAGGTGATGCAGGTCGTCACCGGGGCGGGGCGCACCGGCGCGGCGCTGGTCGATCTGGTGGATTACATCTCCTTCACGGGCAGCACGGCCGTCGGCAAGAAGATCGCGGTGCAGGCCGCCGAACGCCTGATCCCGTGCAGCCTGGAGTTGGGCGGCAAAGACCCCTTCATCGTGCTGAAGGACGCCGACCTCGAT
>JAEUQZ010000346.1 GCA_016788965.1 Anaerolineae bacterium
GATGGGGAACCCTCGGCGGCGCTGGGCGATCCGCACACGGGGCGGTCGTTCGACCTGGATGTGCTGACGAGCTACCTGGCAACGCTGCAAGGGCCGCCCGTGCCGGGCGGGAGCGATCCGGCGCAGGTGGCGCGGGGTGAGGCGGTGTTCAATGAACAGCAGTGCGCCGAGTGCCATGTGAATGTGACCAGCATCGACCGCCTGAAGCATGATGTGGGAACGGGGCTGCTGCCGGGCGAACGGCAGGGAACCGAGTTCGATACGCCGCCGCTGCGCTGGCTGTGGGAGACCGCGCCGTATTTCCACGATGGATCGGCGGCGACGCTGCGGGATGTGTTCATCCAGCCGGGGGCGCATCAGATCGTGCAGACGGTTTCGGCGGGCGATCTGGATGCGCTGATCGCGTTCCTGCTGACGCTGGGATGAGGGAACAGGGATTAGGGGTTGGGGATTAGGGAAGACGGAATACAAATAGAACCGCAAAGACGCAAAGGACGCGAAGACCAGACGAAGGGGATGAGGTGGCTGCCGGATGCTCAAGCATCCGGCAAAGGGGTAAAGCCCGCTCAAGCGGGCTGGCCGAGGGGCGCGCAGGGCGTAAGGCAAGCAGCAGGCCAGCACCCCAAATAGATAACAAGGGGTGATGGGAAGCGGCAGGATGTTCAGGTGAGGGATGATGGGGTCTGATATTTCGATCACGTACATGAGCGGGCCGTTCGACGGGCGGACGCTGAATTTTGATCAGCCGGAATCGGGCGAAGAGAAGGTGCTGCTGATCGGGCGGCGGGAAGGCTGCGACATTCACCTGCACTTCGACAGCCAGGCTTCGCGCATCCATGCCCGGCTGGGCATCCTGGCGATCCCGGTGACGGCTTCCGAATCGGTGGAGAACCCGTATATGCTGGGGTTCTGGCTGGAAGATGGCAACAGCCGCAACGGGACGTTTATGGAACGGGACAAGAATCCGATCAAAGGACGGGTCAGCCTGCGGCCGGGGGTGCTGTTCCGGGTGGGTCGCACATGGCTGCGGCTGGATGTGCCGCTGTCAGATGAGGAAGACGAGTCGGAGTCGTAGACGAGAATTCAAGACAATACCACCACAGAGACACAGAGGACACAGAGATCATACGGAGGATGGGTTTCATCCCGTAGAGGAAAGGATGAGGCGCGATGCAGCACAGCACGGGGAGTTTCCGCGGGAGCAGCGGACTGACGATCTATACGGAGCAGTGGCTCCCGATGAGCGAGCCGGGGGCAGTGGTGATGCTGGTGCATGGGCTGGGCGAGCATATTGGGCGCTATCACCATGTGGCGGCCGCGCTGGTGGAGGCGGGATGGTACGCGGTCTATGGGCTGGATCACCAGGGGCACGGCAAGAGCGAAGGACTGCGGGCGTACTTCCCCCGGTTCGATGATCCGGTGAACGACCTCAAGCAGTATGTGGATCAGATTCGAGGAGCGCATCCGCGCAAGCCGGTGTTCATGTACGGGCACAGCCTGGGATCGCTCATCACCCTGACGTTTGCGCTGCGGTTCCAGTCCGATCTGGCCGGTTTGGTGATCTCCGGGACGCCGCTGAATGTAGAGCAGGCGTCGCCGAAGGCGCTGGTTGCCATCGGGGCGGCGCTGAATGCCGTACTGCCCAAGCTGGCGTTCGTCGAGCCGATTGACGCGACGGCGCTGTCCAGCGACACGGCGGTCAGCAGTGGGTATGATGCCGATCCGCTGGTGTATCACGGCAAGGTGCGGGTGCGGATGGCGTACCAGATCGTCCAGGCGAGCCGGGCGATCAAGGCGGGATTGAAGCGCCTGACGCTGCCGATCCTGATCTTCCACGGGGAGGAAGACCGCATCTGCCCGCCAGGGGGCAGCACAACGCTGTACGAGCAGGTCGGCTCCGGCGACAAGACGCTCAAGCTGTATCCAGGGCTGCGGCACGAAACCCACAATGAACTCGAACAGGATATGGTCCTCGCCAATGTGGTGAAGTGGCTGAACGAACGGTGCAGGGAATAGGGATTAGGGGTTGGGGATTAGGGATTAGGGAAAGACCGAAGACAAATACGAATTGAACCGCCAAGACGCCAAGAACGCCAAGATCTTACGGAGGGGATAGACAAAAATCGAACCACAGAGACACAGAGGACACAGAGAAATACGGAGGGGTGGAGGCGAGATGGGTGGCGGTTGATGAATTGTTGGTGAGTGTACTTGCCCGTCTGGTAGAGTTCGTTTACAATGTGGACATCTAAATACTAGTAAACTATAGCATTCGCAGAAAGATTTTATCTGGCTCTATGGAGAACGCTTCTTCTAAGCTCGACGTTCAGAACATTTCTCTCAGTTTCGGCGGCATTCGCGCGCTCTCCAACATCACCTTCTCGGTGCGGCAGGGGGAGATTCTGGCCGTGATCGGCCCGAACGGAGCCGGGAAAACCAGCCTCATCAACAGCATCAACGGTTTCTATTCCCCGCAGGACGGCGCGATCCGCTTCGAGGGACGGGATATCACCACCCTACCCGCTTATAAACGCGCCCAGCAGGGCATCTCGCGCACGTTCCAGAACATCGCGCTTTACACCAATATGACGGCACTGGATAACCTGATGGCGGCGCGGCACATCCATATGAAGGGCAACCTGCTGACCGGGGCGCTCTTCTGGGGGGCGGCGAAGCGCGAGGAGATCGAACACCGCCGCAAGGTGGAAGCCATCATCGAGTTCCTGGAGATGGAGGCGATCCGCAAGACCATCGTCGGCAACCTGAGCTACGGGCTGCGGAAGC
The DNA here is from genome assembly GCA_016788965.1 of Anaerolineae bacterium. Lineage (GTDB taxonomy): Bacteria > Chloroflexota > Anaerolineae > Aggregatilineales > Phototrophicaceae > CFX2. The sequence continues at coordinate 2,785 of JAEUQZ010000346.1, forward strand.
GGGTGGAATTGGGGCGGGCGCTGGCGCTGGAGCCGACGCTGCTGCTGCTGGATGAGCCGATGGCCGGGATGAACGTGGAAGAAAAAGAGGATATGGCGCGGTTCATCCTGGATATTCACGAGCGTCAGAATATGACGATCATGCTGATCGAGCATGATATGGGGTTGGTGATGGACATTTCGGATCGGGTGGTGGCGCTGGACTTTGGCCGCAAGATCGCGGAAGGGACGCCGGACGAGATCAAGCGCAACGAGGCGGTCATCAAGGCTTATCTGGGTCAGGAGGCGTAGATTTATGGAGACTGCACAGACCGCGCATCCCCCGGTGGAAACCATCGCCACCAAGCCCGGCAAGGTTTATACCACGCCGCTCAGCCACCAGATTGTGGACATCGGAACCGACCGAGACACGCTGCCGAAAAACTTCCTGCTGCGCGTCAAGGAATTTGGCGACCGGGTGGCGATGCGGAAGAAGCGCTACGGCATCTGGCAGGATTATTCGTGGAACGAAATCTATCTGCGCGTCAGCCATTTCTGTCTGGGGCTGGTGAGCCTGGGGCTGAAGCAGAACGAAACGGTCTCGATCATCGGGGATAACGACCCGGAGTTCTATTGGGCGCAGATCGCCACGCACAGCGCCCGCGCCCGCAGCTTCGGCATCTTCAGCGATGCGGGGCCGCAGGAACTGCTCTACGCGCTGACGAAGAGCCAGACGGTGTTTCTGGTGGCGCAGGATCAGGAGCAGGTCGATAAGGCGCTGGAGATCAAGGACAAGCTGCCGGGGCTGCGGAAGATCATCTACTGGGATGATCGCGGGCTGTGGAACTACGACGATCCCCTGCTGGCGAGCTTCGAGGATATCGAGCGGTTGGGGGAAGACTACGCCAGGCAGCATCCAGGTTTGTATGAGCGGATGGTAGCGGAGACTCACCGGCACGATGTGGTGATGCTGAGCATGACCTCCGGCACGACCAGCCTGCCCAAGCTGGCGACGATTACCAACTGGCGCTTCGTCTTCGGCTATGAGGCGGCCTTCACTTCGTTCCTGCAAATCAAAGCGACGGATACGTGGCTGTCGTTCAGCCCGATGGCCTGGATCAGCGAGCAGGCGCTGGGGTTCACGCCGTTCCTGATCGCCGGGTTCGTGGCGCACTTCCCGGAAGGGACGGATACGGTACAGACGGACATCCGCGAGGTGGCTCCGGTCGGGGTGTTGTTCCCCAGCCGGGTCTGGGAAAACCTGGCGAGCATCATGCAGGTGCGGCTGAACGACAGTTCGTGGCTCAACCGGGTGCTGTTCAAGACATTCATGCCGGTCGCCAACCGGATCATCGAATTGCAGGACGCGGGCAAGCCTGTACCGGCGACGCTGCGATTCATGCGCTGGCTGGGGGAATACGCGGTGTTCGAGCCGCTGCGCGACAAGATCGGGATGACGCGGGCGCGGAACACGCTGACGGGCGGGGCGGCGCTCAGCCCGGATGTGATCCATTTCTTCCGGGCGGTCGGGGTTCAACTGCGACAGGTGTACGCTTCGACCGAATCGACCGGGACGATGCACCAGTTGAACGACACCAAGCTCGCCAGCGTGGGGATCGTGATGCCGGGGGTGGAGGTGAAAATCGCCGACGACCAGGAGATTCTGCTGCGGACGGAGGCGATGTTCAGCGGTTACTTCAACGACGAAGCGGCGACGGCGCAGTGCATCGACGAGGAAGGTTGGTATCACACCGGGGATGCAGGTTATGTAGACCCGGACGGCCACCTGATCTACCTGGATCGCGTGACCGACATGCTGGAACTGGCGAACGGGGAGCGGTTCAGCCCGCAGTACATCGAAGGACGGCTGAAGTTCAGCCCGTACATCCAGGATGTGATGACGGTGGGCGGCTTCGATATGCACTTCGTGACGTGCATCATCAACATCGCCTTCGAGAATGTGGCGCGGTGGGCGGAGAAGAACCGCATCGCCTTCACGACGTTCGTCGATCTTTCGCAGAAGCAGGAAGTGAGCGATCTGATCCGCAAGGAGATCGAGCGGGTGAACGAGACGCTGCCCCCACCCGCCCGCGTGCAGAAGTTCGTGATCCTGCACAAAGCCTTCGACGCGGATGAAGCCGAACTGACGCGGACGCGCAAGCTGCGCCGCCGGGCGCTGGAGCAGAAGTATGGGGCGATGCTGGATGCCATGTACCGCGATCACGATCAGGTGATCGTCAGCGCGGAGGTGAAATACCGCGATGGGCGTACCGGCGTGGTCGAGACGGCGGTGAAGGTGAACCGGGTGTGAGGTACGAAGAAGATTGAACCGCCAAGACGCCAAGATCATGCGGAGAAGAGGGGTTCAAGTTCAGGGCGTCACCCGGCCATGAAATAGCCGAGGCTCGATGGTGTCACTCTCTCCGGGAGTTCGGCGAGGTGCGAGAGTCCCGGACGGGCAGAAGCCCGTCCCTACAAGGACGCCAAGAATGACGGTTGAATAGAAAACCGATTGACCGATTGTTTGTGAACGGGACGGCGGGTTGATTGAAGAGGGTTTATTGCATTGACGACGTTTATTGAACACAACAAGAAGGCGCTGGTGTGGGCGGCGGCGATCCTGCTGGTGCTGGTGCTGGCGCTGTGGATCGGGCCGCTGCTGGCCGATAAGAAGCCGGCGCGGATCGTGCAGACGCTCATCAGCGGTTTGCTGACGGGCGGCATCTACGCGCTGATCGCGCTGGGGATCGTCATCATCAACAAGGCGTCAGGCGTGTTCAACTTCGCCCACGGCTGGATGATGCTGTTCGGCGGGCTGATCTTCTGGAGCTTCTTCTCGGTGGCGCAGATTTCGCCGCTGGCGGCGATTGGGCTGCC
>JAEUQZ010000347.1 GCA_016788965.1 Anaerolineae bacterium
ACGGCCACGACGAAAACCGAGGTAAGTCCGATGCCGATCATTGCCAGGGCGAAGACGGCCACCGCGCCGACGATCAGGGTGGTGCGGCGGTTGGGACGGCGGGCGTAGCGATCCGCGACCATGCCGCCGACGATGGTGGCGACCGAGAGCAGGGCGGTGACGATGCCGGCGATCCAGACGGCGTTGGAGTCGCCGAAGAGCGCCAGGAAGTGGGGCTGCCAGGCGTAGAAGGCCCACAGCATGAAGCCCATCTGAATGAAGGCCATCGCCATCAGCAGGCGCAGGCGCGGCTCCCGCCAGCCAAACTGAATGCTGCTGCGCGTCAACCGGGCGAGTTCCTCCGGGATGCGGCGCAGCGCCAGCGGGCGGGGCTGATAGCCGATGTCGTGCATGGTGCGGAAAGCGACCAGGAAGGCGATCCCTAACAGGACGGCACGCACCAGATAAGGGACGGCGAGGTTAACCGTGCCGATAATCCCGCCCGCGATGGAGCCGATGAGCATGGCGGCACTGGTGAGCTGCGAAGCGCGGGCGAACACGCGGTCGAGGGGATCGGTGTAGCCGACGGCCTTCAGAGCATCGACGAGCCAGGCTTCAACCGCGCCGGAATAGAAGGTGAAGCCGAGGCCGATCAGCACCGAGAAGACGATGAACCAGGTCAATCCCGCGCCGAGGAGCGAACCGGCGACGTAGCCGAGCGTCGCCAGCAGGAGGACGCTGGTGCTGAGCAGGAAGGATACGCGCCGCCCCAGCGTATCGGCGATCACACCGGTGGGGATTTCAAAGAGCATCATGCCGAGGGTGTAGAAAGCGTTGGCAATGAACACCTCGCCGATGTTCAATCCCGCGCCGAGCAGGAACAGGGTGTTCACGCCCCAGATCAGCGACGCCGACAGGGTGAATGTCCCCGCGATGATGTAGTAGCCGCGGACAATGCGCTGGGGAGTCATGGGGCGCGCTTGCGGGGTAAAAAGGTGGTCAGCAAGCCGATGTTGGCGCGGATCGTACCTTTCTCGGCGATCACCAGCCCCATGTTCTCCAGTTCATTGATGTCGCGCTGGATGGTCTTGCGGGTTTTGTTGGCGTAGGCTGCGCCCATGCGAGGACTGAGGTTGGGAATATCGTTCGGGCGCACGTTACGCCCTGCTTCCTGGTCGGTGAGGTCCAACAAGAGATGTTTCCTTCGGGTATCCGCCTTGCTGGTGTGTTCGTCGAAGCTGCGGTGGACGAAGTTGCGCCATTGGATTTTCAGTTGGTGATCCTGAATGGATCGGATTTGCTCGTCCAGGCCGTCAACGAAGCCTTGAAGCGCGTATTCAACGAAGGGAAAAACCTGGCCGCGCTGAGATGACGTGGAAGAGAAATCTAACTGGCGATAATACTCATCGCGGGTCTTGTTGTAATGGTTGCTAAGCAGGTGAACCGCAATATCGGGCAGACTGGCCCGCAGCAGGATTTCAAACTCCAGCAGACGCGCGACCCGGCCATTGCCATCTCCAAAGGGGTGAATCCAGGCCAGATAGAGGTGCGCCAGGATTGCCTTCAGGATTTCGATTCCAATGGCAAGCGGTGGTTTGAGATTGGGGTCGCGCTGATTGATCCATCCGCAAAGCAGTCCAGTCAGGTAGAGGCAGTCCTGGGGGGGGACGCCTTTGTAGCGCCCTACCCACACGTCGTGAGACCGGTACTCACCAGGGGTCACTTCAGGATCAAGCGGTAAGTTCTTCAGGATGGTGGCATTGTAGCCGGCGATCCGTTCCGGAGTCAGGTTTTGATCGTCCCCAGAGAGAATCTGTTCACCGACCTGGTTGAAGGCATCGATCACATTATCGACCTGCTGGCCCAGATATTCCTGAGAAGGGGGCAGTTTGAGGGTCTTATCCAGGATTCGGCGAACCTGATCTTCTGTGAGTGAATTGCCTTCAATGGCGGTGGTCGCCAAAGCCCCCTTTGCCAGATAGATGTTTCGCAATTGAGCGCCAATGTCGGGATGAACGGGCGCATCGGCGATGTATTCGCATTTGGCCTGTGCTTCGCCCAGCAAGTACCAAATCCTGTAGGGAGCGGACGTCAAATCCTGATCGAATCGGATCCAGGGATGTGTCCGCTCATAGTCGCGCATGATTGTCCACCAAATTGTCCAATCGAAACGGCTAGTTCGGAATGAATTTTGCCTGAAAGTGAGTATATCACTCCGCTACGGATACATCAACCACTTGCATTATCGACGAAAAATGTCCGCAAATGTGTCCCTGAATCAGGACGCGGCGGATGTTGGACACAGGCTGTCTTGATGAGAACGTTCTGAAGTCTGCGCGGCGTGTGTTACACTGAGGACGTGTTGTCAGCCTTCAGGAGCATCCCGCGTGGCCTCATCCTCCCCAGCCCCGACCGGCCTCACCCAGGCCGAAGTTGCCGAGCGCATCCGACGCGGCGAAACCAATGCCTTCAAAGCGCGTGTCGGGCGCAGCTATTGGCAGATTATCCGCGATAACGTCTTCAATCTATTCAATCTGGTGTTCTTCGCGCTGATGGTGGTGGTGATCGCCCTTCAGGATTGGTCTACGGCGGTCTTCGCCGGGTTCAGCGTGGTGAGCAACTCGATTCTGGGGACGTTCCAGGAGATCGCGGCCAAGCGCAAGCTGGACCAACTGGCGGCGCTGGCTGCCAAAGACATCCCGGTCTACCGCGACGGACAGCTCACGGCCGTGCCGATTCACGCGCTGGTCAAAGACGACGTGATCCCCATCGAGCCGGGCGACCGGTTGGTGGTGGATGGGCGCGTCCTCGCCAGCGACAGCCTGGAGATGGACGAGTCGCAGCTCACGGGTGAATCCGACGCGGTGTTCAAAGAGGTCGGCAGTCCGGTCTCGTCGGGATCGTTCTGCGTGGCCGGGCGGGGCGTGATGGTGGCGACGCAGGTCGGCAGGAACAGCACCATCAACCAGCTTTCGACCATCGCCAAAGCCTACAAGAACGTCCGCACGCCGACCCAGCGGCGCATCTCGGCCATCGTCGAGGTGGCGCTGATCGCCATGCTCATCATCCTGCCGATGCTGGCGCTGGCGGGGTATCTCCACGGCCTGCCGCTCTTGGAAATCGTCCGCAGCATGGTCGTCTTCGTCACCAGCATCGTGCCGCAGGGGTTGGTGCTGGTCGCCATCCTCTCGCTGACCATCGGCGCGATCAGCATCAGCCGCTTCCAGACGCTCATCCAGCGCGTCAACGCCGTCGAATCGATGGCGAACGTGACGGTGCTGTGCTTCGATAAAACCGGCACGCTCACCCGCAATCAACTGCGCGTCAGCCAGATCATCCCGCTGAACGGGCGCAGCCTGGCGCAGATTCAAGCCGACCTGCGAACCTATACCACCAGCGTCGGACACCTCAACCGCACAGCGGCGGCCATCGCCGAGGCACTGCCCACCCCCAACGGCGAACGGCCCCCGGCCAAGCTGCGCGAAATCCCGTTCAATTCCAACCGCAAGTGGGGCGCGGTGGTCTTCGCGGATCGGACGTTCATCCTGGGCGCGCCGGAGCGGGTGCTGGAAGGCGCGGCGCAGGCCGATGCCGATCAAGCCCGCACGCTGGCCGCCGAAGGGCTGCGCGTCCTGGCCTTTGCCCGCGCTGGGCAGCCGCCATCGGATGGGCATCTGAACGGCACGGCTGAGCCTATGGCGCTGATCGTCCTCAACGACCAGATTCGCTCGGACATTCACGAGACGCTGAACGCCTTCCGGCAGCAGAATGTGGCGCTCAAGGTCATCTCCGGCGACAACCTGGAGACCGTCAGGGCCATCGCCAGCGCCTCCGGCATTCTCATCCGCCATGCCTATACGGGCGATCAGTTGGAGGCCATGTCCGATCCTGAACTGGAAAACGCGGCGATGAACGGTGACCTGTTCGCCCGCATCGAGCCGGATACCAAGCGGCGGATCATCGCGGCGCTCAAACGGCGCGGCGAGTATGTGGCGATGGTCGGCGACGGTGTGAACGATGTCCCGGCGCTGAAAGAAGCCCACCTCGCCATCGCCATGAACGACGGGGCGCAGATCGCCAAAGACGTGGCCGAAATTGTGCTGCTCAACAACGCCATGTCCACGCTGCCCCGCGCCTTCGAGGAGGGCAAATCGATCACGCAGACGATCTACGGCACGACCAAGCTGTTCCTGGTGAAGAACTTCTACAGCATCGTGCTGATCCTGTTCGTGGGCTTCATGACGCTGCCGTTCCCGACCAGCCCGGTGCAGATCAGTTGGATCACCTTCGGCACGGTCAATATCCCGGCCACGCTGATCGCCTTCAAGCTGATCCGCCCGAAGTTCATGGCGACCTTCCGCCGCGATGTGCTGGAGTACGTCATCATTGGTGGGACGATCAGCGCCGTGCATCTGGCGCTGCTGTATACGATTGCTTACTTCGGCGCGGGGCAGGACTTGAATGCAGCCCGCAGTACGCTGACGCTGTTCATCGGCTTATTGGGGACGCTGATTTTCTGGAACCTGCACGGGGTCGAATTGTTCGAGCCGCGCAGCCTCATACGCGAATGGCGCATCACCGTGTTGGGGCTGGCGCTGGCCGTGCTGACCATGATCGTGCCATTCCTGCTGCCGGATTTCTTCCAGTTCGTGAATCCGCCGCCGCTGCTGTGGCTGCTGATGGCGGCCATGTTCCTGCTGACGGCCGTGATGATCCACATCTTCACCCGCAACCGCCATCTGATCCAGCAGATGTGGGAGCTGTTCAAGCCCTGATCCCCCCCATCTCCCCGCCGCTTGGTGTAGAATAGGCGCGGCATCTCAATGGAGACCGCGCTTATGCGACAGTCTGTTCGCTCAGAAGCCGATGTGCGCCGCTTCCTGCGCCGATCCGCCCTTGCCCTGATAGGGCTGGCCGCCCTGAGCCTGCTGGCCGCGGCCATCCTCGGCACAGGGGATTCACTCGGCACGATTCTCGGCATCTTCAGCACCCGTTTCCTGGGCATCTTCATCGAAGCTGTCCCCTTCCTCCTGATGGGAACCTTCGTCTCCGGCCTGATCGACGCCTTCCTCACCCCGGATGACATCGCCCGCTTCGTCCCGCGTAGCCCCATCCTGGCAACCGTAGCCGGAGCCTTCCTCGGCTTCGCCTTCCCGGTCTGTGAGTGCGGGGTCGTCCCGGTCGTGCGGCGGTTGTTCATGAAAGGGCTGCCCATGTCGGTCGGCGTCGCTTTCCTGCTGGCTGCCCCGGTCATCAACCCGATTGTGCTGGTCAGCACCTCGGTCGCCTTCGGCTTCGGCCCGGTCCTGATCGGCCGCGTCGTGCTGACCGTGCTGGTCGCCGTCGGGGTGGGGCTGGTCTTCGCCCTGGGAGCGCGCCCGCAGGAAGTCCTGCGCCCGCGTTCGCTCATGCCCGTCATGGGTGGCTCGGACGATTTCATCCCGCTCTATCCCGCCCGGCCAACCCTCGGCGCGGGGCTGCGAGCGGCTTTGCATTCGGCCAACCATGAGTTCTTCGACATGGGCAAGTACCTCATCATCGGCACAGCCCTGGCCGCCGGGATGCAAACCCTGGTCTCTCAGGAAGTCCTGATCGCCCTCGGCAAAGGGCCGTTCGTCTCCGTGCTGGTGATGCAGGCCCTCGCCTTCGTGCTGA
>JAEUQZ010000348.1 GCA_016788965.1 Anaerolineae bacterium
CCCATCTCACGGGGAACTGTCACAAACAGGCGCATCCAACCCTGACGGCACTGACGCCATTGCCGCCATTTGCGCCACAAAACGCCCTTCTCCCAGCGGTACTCCGCGTTCGGGAGAAGGGTTGGGGATGAGGGCTTTCTGTCTGGCTATCAGCTAAAAGCTATCGCCCGACGATCCACCCCATCGCCTTGCTCGCCAGCTTGTCCAGCGCCTCAACCGACATCGCCAGATGATCTTCCCGCGTATCCTCGATCTTGTTGTGAGAGATTCCCCGCAGGCTCTGGACGAACAGCATGATGGTCGGAACCCCCGCCCGCGCCACCTCCGCCGCGTCGTGCAGCGGCCCGCTCGGCAGCCGGTGAACCACCCCCGCCGTCTCCATGATCGCCGCGTCGCACATCTGGATCAAATCCGGGTGGAAGTGGATCGGCTCGATCTGCCAGATGCGGTTCCACTCGACCCCGCACTTCTCCTCCTCGGCGAAGCGTTGGCTGGCTTGCTTCGCCTCGTGCAGCATCCGCCCCAGCAGGTCGGCATTGATGTGCCGCTGATCCAGCGTCATGTCGCACTCCCCGACCACCGCCGTAACGATCCCCGGCCGCGTCACCACGCTCCCCACCGTACACACCCCGCCGTGCCGCTTGGCGATCTCGCGGATTTCCAGGCCGAGCTTGGCCGCCGCCCCGAACGCATCCTTGCGCTTGTCCATCGGCGTCGATCCCGCGTGGGCTGATTGTCCCGTGAAGCGGATCGCGTGCCGCTCCACCCCATACGTCCCCAGCACCACGCCCAGCGGCAAATTCATGCTCTCCAGCACCGGCCCCTGCTCGATGTGCAGTTCCAGGTAAGCCGCTGCCTTCTTGAGCTGTTTGCCCGCCTGCTTGACCGTATCCAGGTTGAGCTTGTAAGCCCCAATAGCATCCCCCAGCGAGATGCCCTGCTTATCGACCAGATGCCGCAGATCGTCGGGGTTCATCGTGCCCGAAGCCGCGCTCGACCCGAACAGACTGCGCCCAAACCGCGCCCCCTCTTCGTCCGCCCAATCGACCAGCCGCACCGTCACCGGCGGCTGTCCCTCCGCCGCGATGCGCCGCAGCACTTCCAGCCCGGCCAGCACGTTCAGGCAGCCGTCCAGCCAACCGCCGTTGGGCACGGAATCCATGTGCCCGCCGATCAGCAGCTCCCGGTCGGATTGGCCCTTCAGCGTCGCCCAGACGTTCCCGGCCTCGTCGGTCTCGATCTCCACCGGAAGCTGCTCCAGCTTGGCCCGCAGCCAGGCGCGGCCTTTGGCCCAGGTATCGGTGAAAGCGACGCGCTGAGCGCCGTTCTCGTCGCCCGTCAGCGCCCGCAGTTCCTTCAGTTCATCGATAGTGCGTTGCGGATTGAGGTTGCTCATGATCGCTTTTCTCCCTGAGCAGTAAACGCTGTTCCACCGTCATTCTATCCCAATCTCCCGGCTCGCCCCACTGCCTGCCGGATCGGGATGGTTTCTGGAAGCATTAAGAACTTTGCTGTTGCAGGAACCCTGTCTCGGATACAATAGGCGAAGACGCAGTGTTCGTTCATCCAGCAGGCAGGTGGGAACGGTGTCACCGACGGATCCGCACTCGATGGAATACCTTCAGCGCAAAGTTCGGATTCTGACGCGCCTGGCTGATATCAGCGTCGAACTGAACTCCACCTTTGAACTCCGTGCCCTGCTGGACAACCTCATGGACGCCGCCGCCGAGATCACCGAGTCGGAAGCCGCTTCAGTGCTGCTCTGGGACGAGAACACCCACGAACTGCGCTTCGCTGCCACGACCACCCATCAGACCGACATCGACCTGATCGGCAGCACTGTCCCGCTGGAGGGCAGTCTGGCCGGGTCGTGCTTCACCCAGGGGCAGATTGTCGAGGTCTCGGATACCTTCAGCGATCCCCGGCACTACGGCAAGGTCGATCAGGCCACCCAGTTCGAGACGCGCTCGCTGCTGGCCGTCCCCATGCGCCTCAAAGAGCGCGGCATCGGCGTGTTGGAAGTCGTCAACAAGCGTTCGCTCCCCTGGACAGCCGACGACCGTGAAACCATGTCGGTGCTGGCTGCCCAGGCCGCGGTCGCCATCGGCACAGTCCAGTTGGTCGGCGCGCTGCAAAAAGCCAACCAGGAGTTGAGCGAACTCGACAAGCTCAAGAACGACTTCATCGCCATCGCCTCCCACGAACTGCGGACGCCGCTCTCCGTCATCCTGGGTTATGCCACCTTCCTTACGGACGAGTCCCAGGGGCGGATCAGCCAGCACGCCGATAAAGTGCTGGAAAGCGGTTTGCAGCTTCGCCGGATCATCGAAGACCTGATGAACCTGCGCTACCTCCAGCAGAGTCCGGCGGAGATTCATCGTGAGACCGTCACGCTGGAAGCCATCGTCAAGGACGCCGTGCAGGATGTCCAGAGATTGATCTACGCCAATGAGCATCACCAGGAGACCGACCTGCCGCCGGGGGTGCTGCTGGATGTGGATCGCATCCGCGCGGGCATGGCCCTGACCAACGTGCTGAACAACGCCGCTCGCTTCACTCCCGCCCACGGACGTATCCACGTGCGCGCCGAGGTACGCAATCCGCAGGAAGTCTGGCTGAGCGTGGCCGACAACGGCATCGGCCTGGCCGAAGACCAGATCGAGCGCGTCTTTGAAAAGTTCTACCAGGTCGAAGACCACATGACCCGCCAGCACGGCGGGCTGGGGATCGGCCTGAGCATCGCGCGGGCGCTGGTGGAGGCACAGGGGGGGCGTTTATGGGCGTCCAGTCCCGGCCTGAATCAAGGAGCGGTGTTCACCTTCGCGCTCCCTATTGCCAAGAACGCATAAACATTCAACCGAGGAGCTTGTTGATGAGCGTCAAGATTACCTGGCTGGGACATTCGGCCTTCGCGCTGGACATGGAAGGACACCCTGTCCTGATCGACCCGTTTCTGACCGGCAATCCGCTGGCCGCCGCCGATCCGAACGATCTGGCCGCCGAGATCATCTTCCTCTCGCACGCCCACGGCGATCACCTCGGCGATACCGTCGCCATCGCCAAACGCACCGGGGCACTGGTCGTCGCCAACTTTGAAATCTGCAACTGGCTGAATGCCCACGGCGTCGCCAACACCCACGCCGGCAACTCCGGCGGCGGCTGGAATCACGGCTTCGTCCACTGCAAGTTCACTGTGGCCCATCACAGTTCGTCCTTCCCGGATGGAACCTACGGCGGCAATCCCTGCGGCTTCATCTTCACCACGCCCAGTGGCAAGCGGTTGTACTTCGCCGGGGATACGGACGTTTTCGGCGATATGCAGTTGATCGGCGATCATGTAATCGATCTGGCTTTCCTGCCCATCGGCGACAACTACACCATGGGTCCGGAAGACTCGCTGCTGGCGATCAAATATATCCGGCCGCGCTTCGTCATCCCGATGCACTACATGACCTTTCCGGCCGTCGATCAGGATGCCTCGGACTGGGCCAACCGCGTCAACAGCGAAACGACCGCCCAGCCCATCGTCCTCGACCCAGGCGCATCCTACACGCTGGCTTAGCTCACACATCCGCCGACAGCGGCAGGGACAGCCAGAAGCGCCCGCCGCTGCGACCGCGACGGCGGGATTCCGCCCAGATTTTCCCATGATGCCGCTCGATCAACGCGCGGGCGCTGGTCAGTCCCAGCCCGCTGCCCGGCAGCTTGGCAGCGCGGGCTTCCGCCGTGCGGTAAAAGGGCAGGAAGACCTGCGCGGTCTCTTCATGGGATAGCCCCACGCCCTGGTCGTTGATGGCGACCAGCACCGCCGGCAGCATCAGGTCGGGCGGGCTGTTCGGCGGCAGATCCGCCGCCTGAGTCACTGTCATCACCTCGATTGAAATCGTTCCGCCCTCCGGCGAATGTTTGAGCGCGTTGTCGATCACCTGGGCGAGGGCCTGCCCAATCCGGTTCGGATCGACATGAAGGGAACGGCTCTCCGAACGTGACTCCAGTTGAATCGAACAGCCTCGCGCCCGCGCCTGGGATTCCACATGCGCGATGAGGTCTCGAAGGATATCCTGAATGGTGATGTCCTGCGCGTTCAACTGTAACTCGCCGGTATCGGCGCGGGTGATCTCGATGATCTGTGACACCAGCCGCACCAGATGATGGGCGCTTTCCGAGATGATGTGGGTGTATTCCAACGCATCGGGATTGAGACTCTCGGCCTGCTCCAGGATCAACTGGGCGAAGCCGTTGATCGAGGTCAGCGGCGTGCGGAGTTCGTGCGACATGCGCGACATGAAGTCGGCCCGCAGCCGGAGCGCGGTCTGGTGCGAGGTGACATCGTGGAAAGTGTAGATGCGTCCCAGCACGCGCTCATCCTGGTAGACCGGGGCGCTGTACCATTCCACTGAGGCCGGATAGCCTTCGGTGTGAATCATGTCGAATGTCCCCTGCTGAATTCGGGGATCGCGCACCGGGATGCTCGTCCAGGTATCCAGAAGCGACCGGCGCACCCCCGCCGGAATCCGCATCTGATCCAGCAGGAGGCGCAGCGGCACACCCACCGCCCGCGCGGGGTTGACCTGGAACATGCTGGTGAAGCAGCGGTTGACCGTCACCGAATAGCCGTAGGCGCTCTCCTTCATCAGCGGCCAGCCGCTCGGCAGGATCATCAACACCCCTTCATTGACCGCATCCAGCAGCGCCGTCCGGGCACGCTGGACGAAATCCTGCTGGTGATGCAGCACCCGCGTGATGGCGCTGACCGCAATCAGGTCGGCCACCATCTGCAAGGTGCGGCGGTCATGCTCACCGAATGCCTCACGGCTGGCGCTGCCGACCGCCAATAGACCGAGCCGTCGCTCGCCGCTGCTTAGCGGGACGACCAGCAGGGAGTGGCAGTCGAGTCCGCGCAGGAAACCCCGCGCCAGGGCATCGAACTCGGTTGCGTTCTTGCTCATCTCGGAGAGATAGTAGACCCGGTTGCGCTCCAGCTCATCGAGCAGATCGTGATATGACTCGACATAAAAGCGCATCCCCAGACCCGCGCCGGAACCAAATGGGCGGCTCCACGACCCCACGACTTCGAGATAGTCGAACGGCCCATCCGGGCGGTCTTCCCGCAGCGGGCCGTAGAAGAGCAGGCCGCAGCATACCGCCGCCGGCAGTGTCGGCGAGGTGCTGAGGATATTCACGAACGCCTGGGGATCGGGCTGATCGGGAATCAGCCCGGCAATCTGTCGGACAAGCTGAGCCGCGATCTGTTCCTGACGCAGCCGCTCAGCCTCCAGCAGCGAACGCAGCATCTCGATCCACGCCGTCAGGGGATCGACAGCAGAAAGCAGTTGATCGTTATTCAGCGCCGCCGACCCCAGCACCAGCACCCCCAACCGCGATCCATCCATATGGTGCAGGGCGATGCACAGCGCGGCCGATAGACCTGGAGGGGAAAAGGCGCTTTGGCTCAGGAAGGCGGGACTGCTGTCATCCAGCCGTAGGGATCGGCTCACGCATTCGGCCAGGCCATCGGGCGGAGTTTCCGGCAGGCCGGCCCGAAAGGTCGCCTCTGTCTGGCTGCTTTCGGACAGGAATAACCAAACCGCTCCTGACTTGATGCTGGAAGCGATCAGGTTCAGGAGTGG
>JAEUQZ010000349.1 GCA_016788965.1 Anaerolineae bacterium
TAAAATGTATACAATCTGCATTCATCTTGTGTATAACATATCTCCCACCTGCCTGTCAAGCAAATCGACCAGGCTGCGCCAGCCCCCAATCTCGGCTTGGTTGACAAGGTTAGGGCTTTTTTGATAGGGTGTACATAAGATCGTTCGACATTGTAAGGTTCGTCATGATCGGCGCGTAGGAGAATTCATGCCCACCGCCACCCTCACTCCCGAAACGTCCACCCAGAATGGTGTCCTCCCCCTGGACGATGCCCGCGCTGTGGCCCGCTTCTTCCAGGCGCTTGCCGATCCAACGCGCGTCCGGTTGCTCAAAGCCTTAGCTGACGGCGAATGGTGCGTGACCGACCTCACCGATGCTCTGCGGATGGATCAGCCCGCCATTTCTCATCAATTGAAATACTTGCGCGATATGGGATTGGTGCGTTGGAAGAAGGACGGCCGCCACGTTTACTACACCCTGGGCGACTCGCACCTGCGCGATATCCTCTTGAGCAGCCTCGCCTACCTCGACGGCGACTGAGCCGCCTTCAGGCCATCACTGATCACGACTCGCCAGTAGCAGTCTCGCGCTTGCGGCGGTTGAAGCCCAAGCGATGCAGGGCTGAACCGTTGGCGTGGTCGTGGGACTCGTCCGCTGTGGATTGCGCGTCCGGCTGTGAGGTGGCAATCGGCAGGCGCACGGTGAAGACCGTCCAGACGCCCGGACTGCTCTGCGCTTCGATCACGCCGTCGTGCGCTTCGGCGATCCACTTGGCAATCGCCAAACCCAACCCCGCTCCATCCTGCTCGTTCGACCGCGTCCGCGAGCCATCTGCCTGGTAGAAGCGGTTGAAGATGTACTGCAAGTCGTCGGGCTGGATACCGATGCCGGTGTCGCCAACCTGCAGGACGGCTTTGCCGCCCTCGCGCCGCAGCGAGAGATGAATCTGGCCGCCATCCGGCGTGAATTTGATCGAGTTCTGGATCAGGTTGAGGAGAAGCTGTTTCAGGCGGTCAGGGTCGCCTTTGATACGGACGGGTTCGACCGCCGAGAGTTTGATCTTCAGGCCGCGGTCTCCAGCCAGCATTTTGGCGTGGCGGTACACCTCGGTCACGAGCGTATCCAGGTCAAGCTCCACCCGGTCGAGCGCGACGCTGCCGTAATCTGCCCGCGCCAGTGTCAGCAGATCGTTCACCAGCCGCGACATGCGCTCGGCCTCGTCCTCGATGGCCTCCAGCGAGGAGTCATCGACGCCGTAGCGCCGGATCAGGTCGAGATGGCCGCGCACCGCCGTCAGCGGCGTTCGCAGCTCATGGGACACATCCGCGATCAGGCGGCGCTGCGCTCCAAAGAGATGCTCCAGCCGATCCATCATCCCGTTGAAGACCATCGTCAGCCGCCCCAACTCGTCCATCGGGCCGGTCCAGCTCAGCCGCGTCTTCAGGTCTTTGGCCGAGGAAATGCTTTCCGCCGCGCAGGTGATGGCTTCGATGGGCTTGAGGGTCTGGTTGGAAAGCAGCAGCCCCAACCCGAACGAGGCCACCATCGCCACCAGGCCGCCCAACACCATGAAGCGCAGCAGCCGTGTCGTGGCCTGATTGATCGTCTCCAGCGAGGCCGCAATCTGAATCCATCCGGTGGCGTGCCCCTGACCGTTCATGCGGAAGGACGCCGTGAGGACGCGCACCTCGGTGTTGTTGATCTGGACGTTATCGTAGTGGGCAACATTCGACCCAATCGAACTGCTGTCCAAGGGGTGCGCGTAGGCCGTCAGGTTGTTCGAGGCCGCTTCCAGCTTGAAGGTTCCGTTGGGCTGCATCGACCAGACCTGCACCATCACGCCGGACGCCCGGAACACATCCAGTTCCGGTAATCCAATACCCACCTGAGTCGGAGCGCCGAATTCCCCGATCATGAGGGCGCGGCTGTTGGCCGTCACCTGATTGCGGGTTTCCTCCAGCGTAGCGTCCACCGCTTCGATCCAGGTGGAACGAATGACCGAGAAAACCCCGATGCCAAAAGCGATGATGACAATGCCCAACAGCCCCGAATAGAGCAGGATGAGCTTTTTCCGCAGCGTCATGTGAAGTTGCCGATGCGACTATTCTTCCTCGCGCAGCACATAGCCCACGCCGCGCACGGTGTGGATCAGGCGGGTGGCTTCATCGGTTTCGGTCTTCTGGCGCAGATAGCGCACGTAGACCTCGATGATGTTGCTCTCGCCGCCGAAGTCATAGCCCCACACCCGGTCGAAGATCACATCGCGGGTGAGGACTTGGCGCGGATTCCGCATGAACAGTTCCAGCAGTTCGTATTCTTTGGCTGTCAGGTCAATCGGGCGCTCGCCACGATAAGCCCGATGGGTTCCGGTATCCAGCGTCAGATCGGCGAAGCGCAGAATTTCCGGGCGTGAGGCCGGGACGGATCGCCGGAAGAGCGCCCGCACCCGCGCCATCAACTCATCGACCGAGAAGGGCTTGACGAGATAGTCATCTGCGCCCGCATCCAGCCCGGCGACACGATCTTTGATGTCGTCCTTCGCCGTGAGCATCAGGATGGGCACATCGCTGGCCGCCCGGAGCCGTTTGCAGACTTCCAGACCATCCAGGCCAGGCAGCATCCAGTCCAGCACCACCAGATCAGGCGGGTTGTCACGGGCGATCATCAACCCGGTGTGACCATCGCGGGCGACGCTGACACGATAGCCTTCATAGATCAGGCCGCGCTCGATGAACTGGGCGATGCGCGCCTCATCTTCAATGACCAATACACGTTCCGATGGCACGCCGCCACCTCCTTGGGAGATTGAATGCTACAGCGTGCGGCAGTCGTCTCAATCCGGGCGGCTGTCCCGACGCGCAGACAGGCAAAACAACAGGTATTCGTACTTCCGAAGACGATAGTACACAGCTTTCTTTAATGGAGAATTAGCGTTGAAGTACCCACTCGATGAGCGAAATCCCCGGCGGTTCGCGCATGACCACCTGCCGCCCGCTGCTGATTTCCCTCAGCGTCAGCGGCCCGCCGGGAGTGGTGTAGCCTGCCAGATACGCCCCATCGGGCGAGAGCAGCGGATCGACCATGAAGCCGCCATCGCCGATCCGGCTGAACTCTCCGGTGGTGACGCGCAGATCGGCCAGCACGAGCTGCTGTGGCCCCGGCTGCGGACTGCTCAGCACCAGCCCGACCCGCGCCGCGCTGTAATCCCGAAGGTTGAGCAGCGCCAGCGGCAGAGTCCCCAACGTGGTGATCTGGCCGAAGTTGACCGGATCGTAACGCAGCAGACGGTCGCCGCTCCGCGCCAGCAGATCGCCGCTGCGGAGCCACCAGGTCTCATCCGCCGCACCCAGTTCGATGGCCTCGTTCGTAGCCAGATCGATCCAGACCACCCCGTTCGTCCCATCCGGGGCACTGCGCCGGGCGCTGAGCGCATTCACGTTCAGCGCGAACTGAGGCGAATCGAAGACGGCCGTCTCGGGGTTGTTGACCAGAAGCTGCGCCGGTTCGCCGCCCCGCGTCGGCAGGATGAACACCCCGCCTTCGTTCCCGTCCAGCGCGTAGGCGACGCGCTGCCCGTCGGGGCTGAAGACGACGCCGCTGAAAACCCCCGCGCTCTCCACCAGAATCGACGCCCCTGCCGGGTCATCGGCAGGCTGGACGTAGAGCGCCCCGCCGCTTATGTAGGCCAGCGCCGTGCCGTTGGGCGAAACCGCGTAATCGGTGATGTCGGCCTCAGCCGCCGTGAGCGAGACGGCGATGCCCCCGTCGCGCGGCAATCGCCAGAGTTGGCGAACATCGGTCGCGTCGGCGCTGACGAAGGTCAGGTCGGCCGTCATCTCCAAGCCGGAGACAACCTCCAGCGGCGGCGGCCCCCAGATATAGCCGACCACATCGGTGATCGGCAGGGCGAACCCCTGGCCGCTTTCCGGGAGCAGGAGTGCCAGCACCCCGCCGCGCAGCGCCAGCGCCAACCGAGCGCCCGGCGCCCAACGCAGCCCTTCCAGTTCGAGGGGCGGCGCGATGCCGCGTTCCAGGTTGGCACTGCCGGGCGGCAGACTGACCAACCGGCCCGAACCCTCCGGAACGGTCTCATCGGCTTTCGGACGCTCGAAGACCACCAATGTGCCATCCGGGCGCAGGGCGGGCAGGGCATAGACAGCGGTATCGTCCAGCAGGACGGTCTGGCTGTTGGCCGCGGCCAGATTCATCTGGATCAGGCCGCCTTCCGCCGGGGCGAAGATCACCTCCGCCGGGTTGATCCAGGCCAGCCCGACCGAGGAGGGGATGGCGCTGGTCAGCTTGAGGGCGAAGCCATCGCGCTGGTAGAACCACCAGATGTTATTCTCGGCTTCGGCGGCCAGGAAATCCCCATTCGGCGACCACAGCAGGCCGGTGAATGGCCCTTCATATATATCGGTGAAGACGGCTTCGGGGTCGGCATTGAAGCGGATGCGTGCCCCCTGCGAGGTCGTATAGGCCAGCGCATCCCCGCGCGGCGACCAGGTGATGGTCACGCCCCGGCCGCGGGTCGGGGGCAGATCGGCGCCCTGCTCCTGAAGCGGGAGGGTCTGGCTGCCGCTCAGATCGCTCAGGAACAACCCCGATTCGGTGCGGTAGGCCAGCCAGCGACCATCCGGGGCAACGCCGAAATCGACGACATAGGCATCCGGCGGGGTGACGACCGAAAGCCCCTCCGCGCCCAGGCCGATGCGCTGCACCTGTCCGGTGTTGGAGAGGACGTAGAGCGGTGTCGGCAGGTCGAGTCCGTCCTGGGCGGCCAGCCGTCCGGTGAGGAGAAGGAGGCCCAGGATCAGAGCCAGCCGTTTGAGGAGATGTAGTCCAGCCATACCCACCTGCGCTTTCGTGTCTGGCCGCAGCCGATGCCTCCCATTCATACAGGGGCCGGGGCGATTACGCAAGTGGGGAGTGGGGAGTCAGAAGTTAATAGTCAATAGTTTACCTAGATTTTGTGCAAACGGGCAAAAGGCAAGGTCAATTGAACGAGCTGGGGTTGGAAAGCATCCAGGAGACGACGCGCCCAGTGGGAGGAATCGAGGATGAACAAGTGCCAATAGCCGTCCCAGGTGATGTGGGCGCGGACAGAGGTGAGTTTCTGGACGAGTTGGCGCAGGGAAACCGAGGCGAGATCAGAGTATGCGAGACGGTCTCGCCGAAGCCAAACGAGGAGGTTGTGGGTGATGATGACGAAGTAGAGGAAAGCCGCGATCGCATTGAAGCGGCGGGAACGCAGTGTCTGGATGTGAAAAACCTCACGCGATTGGCAGAAGAAGGCCTCAATGGTTTGACGCTCATTGTAGAAGGCGAACAGGCGGGCAACGCCGAATTCGTCACGGGGCAAGTTGGTCAGCAGCAGCGAGTAGATGCGGCGTCCATCGGGTCGGTAGAGTTCGTAGAGGATCTGGCGAACGCCGTTGTAAGCGTCCACTTCCACCCCATAGACATCTTCAGTGACAGGCAACCAAGCCTGGTTGGGTACGTGCTTCACCAGTGGCGCAGCCGAGTCGCTCTCGGCGCTCTTCAACAGGAAGTAACCGGGCAATCCAGCCAACAAGCGGCGGTTGTCGCCACTGTCGAAGCCAGCATCCAGGCGGCGGACGAGGACGATCCCCGGATTATCGGT
>JAEUQZ010000034.1 GCA_016788965.1 Anaerolineae bacterium
CACGCCGACCGGAGGATGGGCAGCGAAGCCGACAGTTGGAGGCGGGCGCTGCGGCTGGTGAGCGGGTCGGCAGGGGTCTTCGGAGTGCGGAGGGGGAAGTAGTTTATAGTTCGTAGTTGATAGTTTATAGAAAAAGCTGATAGCTATTAACTGGTAGCTTATAGCCATACAATTGAGTTTGTGAGTTGTCGCAAATGGCGGCAGTGTCGTCAGTGCCGCCGATGTCATTTGTGTCAGTGAGGGAAGAAAAGTTAATAGTTCATAGTTTATAGTTGATAGAAAAATGCGGTGATCGATGAGAAAAGTGATAAGAATGAGAATGTGAGAATCTGAGAATTGTCCGAAATGTCGTCCAAGTCGTCCATGCCGGACGTACGAATTGGCACAAATGGCAGCAGCGGCAAAGTGGCAATTGCGTGCCAAACTCTCGCATGTAAGCAGCGTTCTGCCAGAAATGCTGCAAATGCTGCAAAAACCGCAAATGCAAATCCCGCGAAAAGTTGCAAAAGTTGAAAATGTTGCAGTTGCAACTGCGCGACATTTGCAACAACGATGGGATGCGATCATCGCGTGTGATAAGTTGTGAAGGTGCGGCGGCGGGAATCCCAGACGCCAAAAATGGCGTCCCTACCCGTCCGTAGATACAGGGTAGCACAAAATGGGGCGGTTAGGGTGACATTTTGTCTACTTTTGCGCCATAAAATCGGAGGAAAGAAGATTTAACCGCAATCCCTAAAGGGAGGCTTCGCACAGACGCAAAGAACGCAAAGAAAAGACAAGAGAAAACGAACCGCCAAGACGCCAAGAACGCCAAGATCATACGGAGAGGGTGGATAAAAAGCAGAACCGCAAAGACGCAAAGAACGCAAAGGGAAGAAATACGAATTGAACCGCAGAGACGCAGAGAACGCAGAGAAATACGGAGGGAATGTGGGGGATATACAGAGCAGGAATCGGGTTCGATTTCGGCTTACGCATTCGGGGACGCCTGTCGAGCGTAGGCGTTGATGTGTTTTTCACATTATGCTTGTGGTTCAAAGCTCCTTTTGGGAGTACAGTGCAGCATAGCGTGGGATCTATCGCTTATGAAGTGAGTTGGCGATGAGTACCATCCTTGTGGTCGAAGACGATACTCAGGTACGGGATTTCCTGACTACGACGCTCAACTTCGCGGGGCATACGACCGTCACTGCAACAGACGGTGTTTTGGGGATTCAACGAACAGAAGAGGGCACACCTGATCTGATCATTTCCGACGTGAACATGCCCAACATGGGAGGGTTCGAGATGCTGGAGCGAATCCGTGCCTCCAGCAAGCACCACGGCATTCCCGTCATTTTCCTGACTGCGGATAGCAGCCCTTCCGCCATGCGGAAAGGTATGTTGAGCGGCGCAGAAGATTACCTTGCCAAACCGGTCTCGCCGGCCGATCTGCTGGCTGCGGTGCAGGTCCAACTGCGGAAGCGCGCGCAGATCGAGGAGGATAAGAATACAACGCTGCGGCTGCTGCGGAAAAACATCATCTACGCACTCCCGCATGAACTCCGCACGCCGCTCCATACGATCACTGGCTATGCCCACATCATGGAAATGGACGAGGGCAAGACCGAGCCGCAAGAAACCCTGCGTATGGTCAGGGCGATCATCGGTGCCACGGAGCGGCTGGGACATGTGGTCGAGAATTACCTGATCTACGCGCAGTTGGAATTGATTCACAGCGATCCAGTTGAGTTGGAAGCGGCCCGCAACCACATTGTCCGGGATTGTTCGTCGATTATCTCGGCTGCCGCCAACAAGAAGGCCAGCGCGGCAGGGCGGACAGCCGACCTCAGCCTGGATTTGCTGCCGATGGCGCTCCGCATCTCGGAAGACAACCTCAAGAAGATCATTCTGGAACTGGTCGATAACGCCTTCAAGTTCTCAAAACCCGGTTCTCCGGTTCATATCCGATCCAAACGAGTCGAGGATCAGCTTCACATCCTGATCTGCGACCGCGGGCGGGGGATGACGCCGGAGGAGATCGGGCACATGGGCGCTTATATGCAGTTCGGGCGCGAACTCTACGAGCAGCAGGGGCTGGGGTTGGGGTTCACCGTGGCGAAGCGGCTGGTGGAACTGCATGGGGGCGCGATCAAGGTCGACTCGCTTCCCGACAAGGGAACCGTCGTGACGATCCGTTTCTCGGTTTATTGACCTGCAATCTGAAGCAGGCGTCAGCGAAGGACATGCCTGCACTGCGGGGATGATCCCCTCCCCCGGCCCCTCCCCACTTCGTGGAGAGGGGAGGCATTGCACCGGAGAGGGGGAGGGTTCGCATAGGAGAGGGGAGGTTTACGGCGTGGCGGACGGGCAGAAGCCCGTCCCTACCAAACAGGAATCGCAGTCCGCCAGTGATGATCTTGTCCCCAATTTGAAATACACCCATGAGGACGGGCCTGTGGACTCAAGACGGGGGAATGGGGGTATAGTGGAGGTGTCTATTGGCGGCAGGGGGAGACATGACGCAGGACAGCTTCGCTTTCATCATTCACCCGATCCAGATCAAGAAAGATGTGCAGCGGAAGTTCCCGCTGCTGGGCAAGATTCTGACCGAGCGGCAGATCAACTTCTTCTCGCGCTTCTTCCCGCCCGTGTATCTCTCGGCAGTGGAAGGCATCGTCTCTGCTGAGACGGGGCGGGAACTGAAGGGCTGGCTGATCGCCTGCCCGTTCACGCCGCCGACGATGCTGTCCGTGCCTGTGGAGGTGGCCTATAAGAAAATCGTGGCCTGCGGGCATATGGCCGAGGAACTGGGGGCGCGGCTGCTGGGGCTGGGGGCGTATACCTCGGTGGTCGGGGACGCGGGCAAGACCATCGCCGAGCGGCTGGCAGTTCCGGTCACGACGGGGGACAGCTACACGGTGTACATGGCAATCGAGGCGATCCGCGAGGCGGCGCGGGTGATGGGCATCGATTACGCGCAAGCGACGGTGGCGGTGGTGGGGGCGACCGGGACGATTGGCAGGACGTGCGCGGCGATGCTGGCGCGGGATACGGCGCGGCTGATCCTGGTCGGGCGGCGGGCGGAGGCGGTCGAAGCGGTGCGGGAGCAGTGCGAAGGCCGGGGGGCGCAGGTCAGCGCCAGCACGCAGATGAGCAGCATCTACGAGGCCGACCTGATCCTGACCGTGACCAGCGCGGTGCATGAGGTCATCTATCCGCAGCACCTCAAGCCGGGGTCGGTGGTCTGCGATGTGGCGCGGCCGCGGGATGTCTCGCGGTTGGTGGCAGCCGAGCGGGATGACGTGCTGGTGATCGAAGGCGGGATGATCGAAGTGCCGGGGCCGGTGGATTTTCACTTCAACTTCGGGTTTCCGCCGCGCATGGCCTATGCGTGCATGGCCGAGACGATGGCGCTGGCCTTAGAGGGGCGCTACGAGGATTACACCATCGGCAAGGACATCACCGAAGCACAGGCGGTGGAGATCGGGCAGATGGCGGCGCGGCACGGCTTCCGGCTGTCGGGGTTCCGCAGCTTCGAGGCCGAAGTCACGCCGGAGCAGATCACGCGCGTGCGGGAGAATGCGGCGAGAAGACAGAAGAAAACTTAACCGCGAAGACGCAAAGAGAAGAGAAATTCCACCACAGAGACACAGAGGACACAGAGAAACACAGAGGGGTTGGACAAAAGAAAACGAACCGCAGAGGACGCAAAGAAAAACAAAACGAACCGCCAAGAACGCCAAGGACGCCAAGATCATGCGGAGAAGATTCTAACCGCAAAGACGCAAATGGCGCAAAGAAATACGGAGGGAGAATCTCAATCTCTGGGGAGGGGATTCGGGGGTAGGATGAGGATAGGACAACGGCGGGTTGGGGTTAGAAGACTCCAACCGAGGGGCGCGGGCGTGGCTGGCGCTGGCCTTTGTTCGCCAGTATGATAAACACAGAACAGGTATCCCATCTTCTGATCGATTGAGTGGGGGCACGTATGAGCAAGGGTCGTATCCTGGTGGTCGAAGACGACTCCGATATCGCCAACATGTTGAAAATCTATTTCGCCGGGCAGCAGTACGAAGTCCAGGTCGCTCCGCGCGGGGGCGACGCGATGACGCTGACCCGGAAGCAGCTGCCAGAACTCATCATCCTGGACATCATGCTGCCGGATATGAACGGCTACGACGTGTGCCGTCAGCTCCGCACCACCAGCCGCACCAGCCATATCCCGATCATCTTCCTGACGCAGAAAGACGAACGCAGCGACAAGATCGCCGGGCTGGAATTGGGCGCGGACGATTATATCACCAAGCCGTTCGACATCGAAGAACTCAAGCTGCGGGTGCAGAACGCCATCACCGCGGCGCGGCGCACGACCAACACCGATCCAAAGTCGGGTCTGCCGACGGGCAGGCTGATCGAAGATCATCTGCGCGGGCTGATGCGCTCGGAAATGCCGTGGTCGTACATCGACATGAAGATCAACGGGCTGGACCCGTTCAGCGAGGTGTACGGCTTCGTGGCGGCGGACGAGGTGCTCCGCTTTATGGCGCTGATGATGGGCGAAGTGGTCGAGGAGTTGGGCACGGTCGAGGACTTCATGGGGCATCCAGGGCGGGATAACTTCGTGATTATCACGCACGCGGAGGATGCGGAGGTGGTCAAGGCGCGGCTGGTCGAACGCTTCGACGAAGATGTCAAGCAGCACTACTCGTTCATCGACCGGGAGCGGGGATACATCCTCGTGCCGGACAGCATGAACGGCGAGCGGCAGGAACCGCTGATGACTCTGTCGGTTGGGTCGGTCTCGACGACGCAGTACCAGTTCTCCGACATCCGCGAGGTGACGGAACTGGCGGCGGAAGATCGACGGCGCGGGGTGAGCGGGGATGCGCCACCGCCGATTCTGACGGCGTGGTAGTGGGGTTCAAGAAAATGAATTGAACCGCCAAGTCCCTCTGAAATGGCACACACCCGACGATGAAAGTCCAATGCAAATTCTAACCGCAGAGACGCAGAGGACACAGAGAAATACAGAGGGTGTGGAAAACTGTCAGAGCCGTATCATTCGGTCTGTCCGGGCCAGAGAAGGCGCGGGCAGGCCGTTTCGCTTCTGATCTGTCCTGAGTGAACAGGTAAAGCGGTATGGGATTGGGATTCATTCTCTTCCTGGGTGGGCTGGCGATCATGGTCGGGATGTATTTCTGGTCCCGGCAGCGGCAGTCCTTCGGATACGTCCCTGCGGATGAGCAGGAGTACCTCTCCAAAGTGCCCCATGCCACGCACGCGGACGCGGTGCTGGTCTCCCGCGAACATGGGCAGTTGGTCTTCGCCAACGAGAATGCCCAGCGCTGGCTGGGGCTGAGCAGCGGCGCTCCCAGCCTGGAAGTGGTGGCGGCGCAGGCGCAGCCCGTAGACAGCTTCCTGGAACTGTTCGCGGTAGACCGGCAGGTGTCGTTCCAGTTGGGGCCGCGCTGGGTGGAGGCGTCGTCGCACACGATCCCGAACGGCGGAGATACGCGCACAGTGGTGGTGATTCGTGAGATCAGCGCCAACACGTCGCACCCCGGTTCGCTCGATCTGTCGCTGGCGATGCGGGTCATCAACGAGATCGGCGAGACGACCAATCCCAGCCTGGGGATGCAGCAGGTGTACCAAGCCCTGCTGACGATCATCATGAAGGCGGTTCCGGCGAGTTCGGGCGAAATCTGCATCTGGGATAGCGGGCTGAAACAACTCGCGCCGCTGGGCTGGGTGGGCGATTCGCCTTATCTGATCAAGCTCCAGGAACAGGGCGGGGCCTATAAGCTGGGCGAGGGGATCACCGGGTGGATCGCACAGCAGCGGAAAGCGGTGCTGGTCAGCAGCACGCTGGAACCGACAGCGGTGCAGCCGAAGCTGCCGGGCTTCTATTCGAGCTTTGTGGGCGTGCCGCTGCTGCTGGGCGACCGCTTCATCGGGACGCTGGAACTGGCGCACCGCCAGGCAGATGTGTTCACGCAGTCGCATCTGGCACTGCTCCAGGCTATCGGCAAGCAGGTCGCCACCTCGATCTACAACACGGAACTGTATACGGCCCAGGCGCAGCGCATCCAGGATATGTCCAGCGTGGGCGATCTGCTGCGGTCGGACCGCGCCGGGGATACCCGTGCGCTGTACCGGGCGCTGAATGAACGGGTGGCGCGGATTCTCTCGGTCAGCGCGGTGGGCGTGCTGATCTACGACGAGAACCGCAAGTCGCTGATCCCGGAGATTCCCTTCCACGGCCTGCCGGATCAACTGGCGCAAAGCTGCGTGATCGCGCTGCCCGCCGATAGCCCGCAGCGGGACATCTACGAGCGGCAGGATTATTGGGTCAGCAACGACGTAGCCGAGGACGATCTGATCGACGCGCTGGGGCTGAGTTCGATCTTCAGCGTGGCGGGCATCAAGAATCTGTCGCTGCTGCCGCTGCAGATCGGCACGCAGCGGATCGGGATGCTGCTGGTCGGGAACAAGAAAGCCGCGGGCGGATTTTCGTCGCAGGACATCCGCGAGATGAAACTGCTGGCGGCGCAGTCGGCGGTGGTGGTGGAAAATCAACGGCTGCACCAACTGGAGCAGCGGCGCGACTCGGAACTGACGGGTCTGCAAGAAATCACCCACGCCATCGGGTCGCTGAACCGGGAAGAGGAATTCTACTCGACGATCAACCAGCGGATCGCCACGCAGATGGGCGTGTCGATGTGCGGCATCCTGATCTACGAGGAACGCCGCCAGCAGCTTGTCCCGCGCCTGCCCTTCCAGGGGGTGGCGGACGAAGCGATGCGCGGCTACAGCATCGACATCGAGCCGGGCAGCCCGCTGGCCTCGATCTGGGAAGATATGGATTTCTGGTACACCAACCGGGTGAGTTCGGACGCGGTGGTGTATGCGGCCGGGCTGGCGGAATTCGCGGCGCAGTTGGGCGTGCAGAAGACGCTGATGGCGGTGCTGGCGGTCGGCGGCCGGCGGTTGGGCGTGGTGCAGGTTTCCAACAAGCTCAACGGCGAAGACTTCACCGACAAGGACGCGCGTTTGCTGCTGATCTTCGGCGCGCAGGCGGCGGCGATGATCGAGAATGCGCGGCTGTACCGAGATATGCAGCGCAGCGCCGAGGAAGCGACCAGTCTGCGACAGGTGGCCGAACTGGCGGGTTCGATCCTGACGCCGGACGAACCGATGACGCCGGTGCTGCACGAGGTCAGCTATCTGACGCGCAGCCCGGTCGTGTTCCTGAATGTGCTGGATCAGCAGACGGGCAGCCTGACGACCTTCCCGCGGTATGTGTACGGGGCGGAACTGGCCGAGCCGGTGGTTTATGACATCTTCAGCAAGCACTTCGAGCAGAGCGTGGCGCTTTCCCACCAGGAGTTCTTCAGCAACGATCTGCTGAACGATCCGCGCCTGCTGGAAACCTACCGAGCGGCGGCCACGCAGTTCAAGCTCCGCAGCGCGGTGGTGGTTCCGCTGCTGGTCGGCGACCGCAGCCTGGGCGAACTGGGCGTCGCCAACCGGGAGGAGCCGTACAGCGACGCTGATATCCAAACGCTGTCGGCCATTGCCGCACAGATCGGCGCCACGGTGGAACGGCTCCGGCTCTACGAAGCGGCGGGCGAAAACCTGAACCGGCGTCTGCTGGAACTGGACGCGATCTCACAGATCAGCAACCGTCTGGCGGAAACGCTGGATATCGATCAGGTGCTGAACACGATCCGCGAGGAAGCCGCCCGCGCTACCCGCGCCGATGGCAGCACCATCGCGCTGCTGAAGCCGGCGGCGGAATGGCAGGCCGCCAATGAACCGGAACTCCGCAAACGCCTGGGCAGCGCGGATGTCCTGACAAACCTGGCCGATGTCGAGCAGGAAGCGATCCACCGGGGGGCGCATCCGCTGCTCGTCACCGATTATGTGACGGCCACATTCCGGGCCATGCCGAATGAGATGCGCTCGGCGGTGGCGGTGGCCTTCCTGTATGAAGATCACATCGTCGGGGTGATCCACCTGTATCACAGCCGTCCGAACAACTTCGATGAGCGGGCGGCGGCCTTCCTGCTGACGCTGGCGGCCAAAGCCTCGCTGGGCTACGGCAACTACATCCGCTATCAGGAACAGGTGGATCGGAGCGCCCGGCTGCGCCAGCGCGTCGAGCAGTTGAATCAGATTTTCGAGCTGGGGCGTTTGCTCCAGGGCAACAACGATCCGATCAGCGTGCTGGAGGAAATCCTGGACAGCATCCAGGAGGCGGCGGGCTTCGACCTGGGCGTGGTGACGCTGCTGGACGTGGACGACGCGGCCAATGAGCCGATGCTGCGGCGGATGGCGCAGGTGGGGATGCCGCTGGAGGCGTTCCAGAAGAGCCAGACGCATACGCTGACGGTCAGCCAGGCGCGGGCGTTTTTCCAGGAGAACTACCGTGTCAGCGAGTCTTATTTCTATCCGGCGGAACAGCAAGAGAAGTGGCCGTCCGTGCCGCTGGAGGCGCTGCGGATCGAATTCGAGGGCAAGCGGACGCCGGCGAAAGGGAGCGGCCCACGCCAGTGGCGGGAGGGCGATCTGCTGCTGCTGCCGCTGGAATCGTCTACCGGAACCCTGGAAGGGATCATCAGCCTCGATCTGCCGCGCGACGGCCAGCGGCCAGATCGCGGGACGATGGAAGTGCTGGAAATCTTCGCCCACGAAGCTGAAGCGACCATCGAGAACATCCGGCTGTATCTTTCCAGCGTGGAGAACGCCGAGCAAGAAGCCAGCCTGAGCGAGATGATGAAGAACGCGGCCGCCTCGCTGGATACGATCCACGTGGTGGAAGCGGTGGCGAAAGACGCGCTGGGGCTGATCCCCTTCGACCGGATGACGGCGGCGCTGCTGGACGCGGAAAACAAGGGTTTCGATGTCATCACGGTGGACATCCAGACGGATGGTTCACCGGTCACACAGACTGAACACCGCACGATCCTGCTGGGAACGGCGCTGGGTCAGGTGATGGTGGATGGTCAGGAGAAGCTCTTCCGGGTAGGGGTGAACGGCACGAGCGACTTCGAGGATGTGAAGCGCTGGCAGGCCGATGGCGAACAGACCACGCTGATCCTGCCGCTGAACATCGGCTCGACGCGGATCGGGGTGCTGCACCTGGGCAGCAGCCGATCCGAGACGCTGGGGCTGGATGAATACCGGCCGCTGCTGCGGCGCGTCGCCAACATCGCCAGCGTTTCGGCGCAGAACGCGCGGCTGTTCGATCAGGCGATGAGCCTCCAGAACTTCAATGAGTCGGTGGTCGAGTCGATCCAGCAGGGCATCGTGGTGCTGGATAAGAACGGGCGCATCCTGTCGGTGAACGACTTCATGGCGCAGCGTTACGGCTGGTCGCTGACCGAATCGATCCAGCGCGACCTGTTCGATTACCGCCCGGAACTGGTGGATATTTTGCAGGATGACCTCCAGTTGGTGCTGGAAGTCGGTAAACCGCGCGAACGCATCTGGCAGATCGCCCGGCCAGAAGAAGAAAATCCGCTGAAGATGCTGGTCAGCAATTACTATCTGTATCCGCTGCGTGGGGCGGAAGGCATCCGTGGGGCGGTGCTGCTGGTCGAAGATGTGACCGAGCGGGCGCTGCTGGAGCGCGACCTGGAATCCCGCGCCACCCAACTCGGCGTGCTGACGGAAGTTTCCAGCCGGATCACGGCGTCGCTGAACCGCGACGAAGTCGTCAACCTGGCGCTGGAGGAAATCGGGCGGGTCATCCAGTTCGATACGATGACGTTATGGACGCGGCAGGGCAGCCGGGTGGCGCTGGAAGGCGCGGTCGGCTTCGAGATCAAGGGCGCGACGGTGGTGAAGATTTCATCGCACGAGCGCATCCGTCTGGTGGTCGAGCGGGTCGCGCCGTATTCGATCAACAACCTGCTCGGCCTCGACCCACTGCCGGGTGAAGACCAGGCCAAAAGCTGGCTGGGTGTGCCGCTGGTCAACCAGGCGCATGTGGTCGGCATGATCGCGCTGGCGAAGCAAGAGGCCGATTTCTACGACGAACAGGATGAGCAGGCAGCCTTCGCCTTCGCCAATCAGGTGGCGGTGGCGCTGGAGAACGCCAACCTGTACTCGGAAGCGCGGCATCAGACCGACCGTCTGGCGGTGCTGAACCGGGTGTCGGTATCGCTGGCGCAGTCGCTCGACAGCGAGAACATCCTGGAGATCGCGCTGAACGAGATCGCCGAGGCCATGCGCGTGCCACAGGCGCGGGCGCTGCTCTTCCAGGGCAGTATGCAGTTCGGCGCGGTGGTGATGCAGGTTCCGCGCGGGGATGCGCCGCCGGATGAAATCGTCAACGTGCAGCAGAGCGCGGTGTTCCAGGAAGTCCGGCGCACGGCGGCTCCGTTCATCATTACCGATACCAACCAGTTGGATGAGAGCAGCGCGATCCGCAAGGAGATGGACGAACTGAAGGCGCAGGCCTACGGCGTCATCCCGATGACGGTCTCCGGGCAGGTGATCGGAGCGTTCGATCTGCTGGTGACGGATGCGCCGCGGCAATTCACCGCTGAGCAGATCGACCTGAGCCTGATTATCGCCAATCAAGCGGCCATCGCCGTGCAGAACACCAATCTGCTGGAACAGACGCTCGTCCGCACCCGCGACCTGGAAACGCTGCTGGAAGCGGCGCAAGCCACCTCGCTGACGATGAACCTGGATGAGGCCTACCGGGGTGTCACCCAGTTGTTCTTGCAGGCGCTGGAGATGGATCAGTGCGCCCTGCTCATCTGGGACAACATCGAGAATACGCTGACCGCACCGATCAGCCTGAAGCTCGAAAACGACTACGTGTCCGAACCGGTCGGGCCGTATGACGTGCGACGTTATCCGGTCAAACGGCGTTCGTTGGAAACGCTGGAGACGGTGGTTATCACGCTGGATCAGGCCGACGCCGACCCGACCGAGGTGAATGAGCTGCGGGCCAGCAGCTATGCCATGCGGGTGCTGATCCCGCTGATGGTGCGCGATCAGGCCATCGGGTTGGTGCAGGTGCAGCGCATCTCGCACAACCGCGAGTTCAGCCACCGCGAAGTCCGACTGGCGCAGGCGCTCGGTTCGCAGGCGGCCATCGCCATTCAGAACGCGCGGCTCTCGACCGAGACGGCCGATCTGGTGGAAGAGAGCTTCCTGGTGAACAACCTCAGCCAGGCCATCGGCGCGACACTCAACATCGACGAGGCCATCGCCATCGTGCGCGATCAGGTTCCGGGCGTAGCGCAGGCCGAGCAGATGTATCTGGCGCTGTACGATGTCGATACGCAGACAATCTCCTTCCCGATGGCGGTCACGCGGGGTGGTCAGACCTTCCCCATTCCAGACCGCCCGCTGGGCAACGACGAGGTGTCGTATGTCATCCGCCAGCGCCGTTCGCTGGCGCTGGGGGGCGGCAACTGGAGTTCGGATGAAATGCGCCGCAACATGAAGATCAGCGATGGCGAAGGCAGCGCCCGCAGCTATCTGGGCGTACCCATCGCGGCTGGCGATCAGGTGCTCGGCGTGCTGGCCGTGCGCGATATGCAGAATACCCGCGCCTTTGGGATCAACACCGAGCGGCTGCTGACGACAGTCGGCACGCAGTTGGGCGCGGCCATCCAGAACGCGCGGCTGTTCAACCGGATCAGCCACTTCGCTGAAGAACTCAACCAGCGCGTCCAGGAACGCACCGAGGAACTCCAGCAGGAACGCGACCGCCTGGACACGCTCTACCAGATCACCTCGGAACTGGCGCGGACGCTGGATATGGATCGGGTGCTGGATCGGGCGTTGGAGATGGTGGCGGAAGCGGTGGGCGCGGATGAAGGCGTCATTATGCTGATCGACCCGCTCTCCGGCGAACTGACTACGCGGGCGTCGCGGCTGGCGGCGGGCAGCGCCTATCCGGGCACGCATCCGGCGGGGTCGCTGGCAAGCTGGTTGGTGGATCATCAGAAGCTGCTGATCGCCAACGACCTGCACGACGAACCGTTCTGGGATATCAGCGCGCCGGGGGCGACGCAGTGGCACAGCGCGTTGGCGGTGCTGCTGGAAACCAACGACGACCCGCAGGGCGTGATGGTGCTGCTCAGCCGGGAGGAGACCGCCTTCAGCGAGACGCAGCTCAAGCTGGTCATCGCGGCGGCCAACCAGGTCGCGGCGGCCATCAATAACGCCGACCTGTACCATCTGATCCGCGATCAGGCGGAGCGGTTGGGGACGCTGGTGCGGTTGGAGCAGGAAGAGGCCGAGAAGAACTCCGCCATCGTCGAAGCCATCGCCGATGGCGTGCTGCTGGCCGACTCCGAGGGCGCGATCAAGCTGTTCAACAGCGCCGCCGAACGCATCCTGGAACTGCCGCGCGATCAGGTGATCGGGCAGGCGATGTTCCGGCTGACGGGCTTGTTCGGTGGGACGGCGGCGAACTGGTCGAAAGCCATCGCCACCTGGATGCGGTCGCCGAGCAGTTACCAACCTGGAGATGTTCAGGCTGAGACGATCAACATGGCCGGCAAGATGGTGCGGATCATCCTCTCGCCGGTGTACACGGGCGAACGCTTCATCGGGACAGTGGCGGTCTTCCGGGACATCACCAAAGAAGTCGAGGCCGACCGCATCAAGAGCGAGTTCATCTCGAACGTGTCGCATGAACTGCGGACGCCGATGACCAGCATCCGGGGCTTCGCCGATCTGCTGCTGATGGGCGTGGCCGGGCCGATGCCGGAGGCACAGAGCGGCTTCATCACCAAGATCAAGGCCAACAGCGAACGGCTGAGCCAGTTGGTGGACGATCTGCTGAACATCTCGCGGCTGGATTCCGGCGCGGAACTCCAGTTCGAGACGCTCGATATCGGCGAGGTCGTGCAGCAGTCGGTCAGCGCGGTGCGCGAGCAGCATGAACCCAACACCAGAGACCTTCAGGTGTTCGTGGATATCGCCCCCGATCTGCCCCAGATCGAGGCCGACCGCAAACGCATCGACCAGATCGTGACCAACATCGTCGATAATGCCTTCAACTACACCTATGAGGGCGGGCGGATCGATGTGCGGGTCGCGCCAGGCGGAGATAAACAGTCGGTGCTGATCTCGGTGGCGGACACAGGCATCGGCATCCCGGAGGAATTCCAGACACGGGTGTGGGATCGCTTCTCGCGGTATGACAACCACGCGCTGGTGATGGATGTCCCCGGAACCGGGTTGGGCCTCTCAATTGTGAGGGAACTCGTCCTGATGCATAATGGAAATATCTGGTTCGAGTCGGAAACGGGCAAGGGCACGACCTTCTACATCCGCCTGCCGATTTACCAACCGACCGTCAGTTGAAGGCGCAGCAAAAAGGACAGCCGCTTTATGGCGAACATTCTCATCGCCGAAGATGAACGCGACATCCGGGATCTGATCCAGTTCACCCTGGCCTTCGCCGGGCATCAGGTCACGGCGGCATCGAACGGCCTTGAGGCGGTGGAGCTGGCGCCGAAGGTGATGCCGGACCTCATCATGATGGACGTGCGGATGCCGAAGATGACCGGCTATGAAGCCTGCCGCCAGATCAAACAAATGGACGCGCTCAAGCATATCCCGGTGGTGTTCCTCTCGGCCAAAGGGCAGGACGAGGAAGTCAAGACCGGGATCGAACTGGGCGCGACGGCCTACATCCTCAAGCCGTTCGCTCCGGAGGAATTGAACCAGCAGATCAACGCGATCCTGCGGCAGAACGGCGTGGGATAGACCTGCGCCACCCTGCCCTTGTCGTAACGACTTCACGAACGGATGACCGGCAGCCACCATGAGCGCGATCAGCATCGACAATGAACTCATCCACTACGAAGTCCTCGGACGTGGACGCCCGGTCATCCTCCTGCACAGTTGGGTCGGCTCCTGGCGTTATTGGGTTCCGACCATGCAGAACTTGCAGTTGAAGTACCGCGTCTACGCGGTCGATCTGCACGGCTTCGGCGATACGGGCAAGACCGGGCGCAAATACAGCATCGACAACCAGGTCGATCTGCTGGCGGCGTTCATGAAGGCCATGGCGATCCCCAAAGCGGCCATTATCGGGCACGGATTGGGAGCCTGGGTAGCGATGAAGTTCGCGCGGTTGTATCCCGATCAGGCGCCGCGCATCGTGCTGGTCAGCCCGCCCTTCTTCGATATGCCCGGCCTGAACAAACGGGTGCGTCCTGGCCGGATGGTGGCCGCGCCGCAGGAGAAGGCTATCTCCGCCGAAGCCTCCATCGAAGCCACGATCATGAACTCGACCATGCGGGCGGCCATGCTGGAACGGCTGCGGGCGTCGAAGGGCAGCGACTCCGGAGATGATGGCTTGATCCCGGCGGAACTGCTCCAGAGCGCGGCGCAATCGTCTCCGCGCTATAACCCGCTGTTCAGCGTCCTGGGGCGCAGCACGCCGGAAGACCTGCTGCAACGCTGCGTCAAACGCAGCAGCTCCCTGTATGAAAAACTGGCCGTCGATCTGCCCAAGACCGACCCGGATGCGATCCGGGTGACGGCCAGTGAATATGACTGCGGCCGCGTGCTGGATGATGCCTGGCTGCTGCCCATGCTGACGCTGGTCATCCACGGTCAGGATGACGACCTGATCGAGCCGCCCAGCGAGGCCGTCTGGGATTACATCACTTACCAGAAAGAAGATGCCCTGCTGCCGATCCCCCTGCCGGGCGTGGGGCACTTCCCGATGTTAGAATATGAGCGTTTCAATCGGCTGGTCACAGACTTCCTGGAAGCCGCCGACCTCAGCACGCTGGAAATCAAAGAACAGTGGAAACGGCGAAGCCGCTAACAGCCTTCATTTTTGCCAACGGGGACGCCAATGATGGGCCGCTGGTTCGCCAGACGTTGGACGATCAGCCAGACGCCTGGGTGATCGCCGCCGACGGCGGGGCGCGTCAAGCGCGTTATTTTGGCCGCGCCGTGAAAACCCTCATCGGCGATCTGGACTCGATTGAGCCGGACGAGGCCGAGGCGCTGATCGCAGCCGGGACCGAACTGCTGCAATCCCCCGTCGAGAAAGACGAGACCGATCTGGAACTGGCGCTGCTGCTGGCTGCCCAGCGCGGCGCGGAGCACATCCGCATCTTCTCGGCATTGGGCGACCGCCTCGACCAGACGCTCGCCAATGTGTACCTGCTGGCGCTGCCGGCGCTGGATGGGCGCGATGTCCGCATCGTGGCCGGCAAACAGGAAGCCTGGCTGCTGCATCCCGGCAGCCATACCCTGTCCGGCACGCCCGGCGATACGGTCTCGCTGATCCCGCTGACGGGCATCGTCCACGGTGTCCGCACCGAGGGGCTGTATTATCCCCTGCGCGATGAAACGCTGCGCTTCGGCCCGGCGCGGGGCATCAGCAATGTGATGCAGGCCGCCTCCGCCCAGGTGGAGATCGGCGAAGGGACGCTGCTGGCCGTGCATACGCTGGGCCGGGCGTGAGGCATTATCGTTGGGTTGAGTCGGGATAACCGAGCATGACCGCCATCACCGTCGAAAAATACAACCACAGCGGCCAGTTCGTCACCAGCTATGGCGGCGAGGTGCTGGAACGCGGCGAGACCTGGCTGTGCCTGCGGGCGGTCTTCGAGCGGGAGGATGTCAACCTGGGCTTCGTCACCTTCCGCACAGGCGATGTGTTCATCGAGTGGTTCTTCAGCGACCGCTGGTACAACATCTTTGAAGTCCACGACCTGGACAGCGGCCGCATCAAAGGCTGGTACTGCAACATCACCCGCCCGGCCAGCATCGAGGACAACCGCGTCGCAGCCGACGACCTCGAACTGGATGTGTTCGTCATGCCCAACGGCACGATCATCCTGCTGGACGAACAGGAATTCAGCGCGCTCGACCTGCCCACCGACGAGCGCATGGCCGCGCTGCGGGCGATCCAGTCGCTGCGGCAGCAGGTCTCCGGCCAGGAAGGGCCGTTCCGCGCGATCTGGTAGAATCCAGACAGGGCACGACATCCGTGCCCTGTTTGCCTGAATGCTTATTCCCGATCCGGGTGGATGAGCAGGACAGGCACTTTGACGCCCTCCATCACCTTCGCCGCCACGCTGCCGAAGAGGAAGCGGGCGATCCCGGTGCGGCCGTGCGTACTCATCACCACCAGGTCGATGTTCTCCTCGCGGACGTAATCGCAGATGGCGCTGGCGACGCCGATCCCTTCGATCACCTGAGTCTTCACCTCGATGCTCTGGCTGTGCAGTTCGCTGCTCAGGCTGTCCAGCGACTGCTGAGCGGCCTGGCGCAGCTCCTCGATCTGCCCTTCCTGCCCGGCCAGCACGATCTGGTCGGCGTATTCAGCCGTCGGCGGGCGGAACACATGCAGCAGCACCAGTTCGGAGCCGTTGGCGCGGGCGATATCGACGGCGTGCGGGATGGCCCGCCGCGACCAACCGGAGCCATCCAGCGGCACGAGGATTTTCTTGTAGCGACCTTCTCCGGGCATCGTTGTCCTCCATTCTGAGGTGATCCTCACCCCCAGCCCTTTTCAAGGGTAGGTTTCTTGAAGATAAGGCATCAGACTGATTGAAAACGAGACCAATCGCAGCTCAATCAGGTGGGAATGATGTCTCATCAAGAAGAATTAGAATATTGGACGGCGGAAGTGTCAACGGCATTTGCGAGTTTGAGCCGTCCACAGGCGGAAGTGAACTTGCCCCGATTCAGTGGAGGATAAGAGACAGATAGACTGAATCGGGACAAGCTCACAGGGCAGGCGCAGAGGACAGGGAGGGATACGGAGAGAAGGAAGATAGGGCAGAGGGGATGGCCTCTGCCCCGTGGGGAAGATCAGGGCTGCTGGGCAGTGTTAAAGATGGCGTAGGGGTGGCCCTGGCTAATGGTCTGGCGGACGAGCCAACTCCTGTATTGGGGCACGAGCAGCGTCAGCAGAGGGAAGTCTCGCCCGGTGGCATCGGTATAGGTGCTGAGGCGGACGACCTCGGCGTCATGGACGACGCGTCTGATTTCCAGAAAACCCGTGTCATAGTTGGAATTGACCGGACGGAAGGGGAACAGGGTAGCCAGATTCCCGTCCGGCAAGGTGACATAGGCCGTCACACCCCGCACCTGTTCAAAGGTCATCTGCCAATCCTCGGATTGGTTCATACCGCGCACGACGACCACATCGACATGATCGCCGACCCGAATGGTGGGGTTCAACTGGTAAACGTCCATCAGGCCATAGTACGGCAGGGGGATGTTGAGGGTCACATAGCCGGAGGAGTCCTGATCGAGCGTGGGCAGGCTGACTGCCAGACGGGTACGGGTCCTGAGCGCCTCGTCGATGAGGGCGGCTTCATCCAGGGTGACGCTGAAGATGCGGATGTCGCCTTCCTGACCGATCAACTGGGCGTTGCGGGCGACGAACTGATACTGCCGCTGGGGGCTGCCCTCAGCCGGATTTTCGACCGGGAGGGCGGCGATGAGATCGAGGAAGTCCCCGACCAGGAGCGGGCGCTCGGTGTCGATCTGACCGATGGGGATGCGGACTTCGGTGCGTTCACCCTCGGCAGGCAGCGCGGTGGGGATGATCTGGAGGGCGGGGGCGGTGCTTTCCCCGCGCTGGAGGAGAATAGGCAGGCGGGCGTCCAATGCCCAGGCGATGGTGGTGGCTTCTTCCGGCTTGACGGCCAGGGTGATGATCTGCCCGCCGACCGCGCCGGGGCCAGTCGGGGAGGGGCTGATGGCAACCACGAGGGCGCTGAGGGCCAGCGGGCGGGTGGTCTGCTGGACATCTTCAGGAGAGACGAGCGGCGCGGTTGGATCGGCCAGCGCATCGACATTCACGAAGAGCATCTGCGCCAGGACGGTGACGGTATCCTCAATGTTGATGCCGGAGAGGTCGCCGATGATCTGGTCGGCGGGGATGGCGATGGCGACGAGTCCCTGCGGGAGGCGGTTGTTGGTTTCCTGCCAGTCTTCCCAGGACTCGGCCAGATCGCCGCTGAGGACGGGGTTCCAGCGGGCGAGGTCATAACGCAGCACCTTGCCGTCGATCTGCGCCGGGTCGCCGAGCATGCCTTCGCGGATGACGGCCGGATCGAAATAGGCGATGGTCAACGCGCCGCTGGCAAAGGCGCTCTGATCGAGTTTCCTGCCGCGCGGGAGGTCTTGCAGGGCGACGATGACGGGTTGAAGATCGGGGTTGGGCTGGACGACCGCCGAGGCGGTGGTGGAGGTCTGGATCGGCCCCGGTGGGCGAGTCCCGGCGATGATGAACAGGCCGAGGGTCAGGGCGGCGATCAAGGCCGCGCCGAGGGTGAGCAGGGTGCGCGGCTGCGGCCGTCGAGCGGCGAAACGGTCGTCACGGCGGGATGGCAGGCTTTCGGGCAATGAAAGGGCGGGCGATTGCAGCATGAGCAGTTCCTCCTGTAAGGCACGGTGGAAATCGGGACGGACGCGGGGGCGCAGCACGGCCAGCGGATCGAGGGCGGGGTCGTCGATCCGCTCGCCGCGAGTCAGGCGCTCGATCTCGTCCTCGGTCGGGCGGGGTTGGGAGTGGTTGTCTGAGGTCATGGTTCGTGTTCCTGCTGCGCTTCTTCCTGAAACTGAAGTCGGAGGGTGGACAATGCCCGGCTGAGGTGGGCGCTGACGGTGCGTTCATCCAGGCCGAGCAGCACGGCGATCTCGCTGTTCCGCAGCCCGCCGAAGAAGCGGAGGGTCACGATGTCCTGCTGGCGGGGTGGGAGGGCGGCGATGCGCTGGCGAAGGCGGGCCAATTCCTCTTTGCGGGCGAGGGCAGCATCCGGCAGCAGGGCGTCGCTTTCGAGGTCGGGCAGCTCGTCGATGGGGACATGGCCGGCGCGGGCGGGTGTCTCCCGCTGGAAGCGGAGGACTTCATTATGGGCGATGCGGAACAGCCAGGCGGCGAACGAGCCGCTGCCGCGATACTCGAACTGGCGGATGGCGCGGACGACCTTCATGAAAGCGGCGGCAGTGACATCTTCGGCATCGGCGGCGCGACCGACGCGCAGGGCGACATAGCCGAAGACGCGCGGCAGGTAGTGGTCGTAGAGCGCGGTCAGGGCATCCGGATCGGCGGCGGCCCGGCTGACCAGCGCGTGTTCGATGTCCGGGTCGAGTCGTCGGGGCACGAGGTCGTCCTCATCGATGAGCCAGTTCTATACCAGTAAAACACCGGACGGCGTGGAATACTGCGTGCAGAGCGGATTCCCAACGAAATGGCATCGCAGCCAACGACGAAAATCCCAATACGAATTGAACCGCCAAGACGCCAAGAACGCCAAGATCATACGGAGAGTGTGGGTCAGATTCATCACCGCAAAGTCCCTATGAAATAGCATCACACCCAAAGACGAATATCCAATACGGATTGAACCGCCAAGACGCCAAGAACGCCAAGATCATACGGAGAGTGTGGGGGATATACAGAGCAGCTGTCCATGAAAGGGAGTTACAACACAAAGGGATGAAAATAGGCGGGGCGAGTCGGCGGGGAGGTCGCCGAGGATGAAATCCCCCCGGCTAGGTGAAGAACACCTCCTACGGGGGTTCCGGCGGAGTGGCGCGGCTGGTTTGGGAAATCCCGGACAGGCAGAAGCCTGTCCCTACGAAGACGTGTTTGAGGGAAGCGAGCGTCCATTTTCAAGGGAGAGAGGGAAGATGTGGGGCAGAGGGGATGGCCTCTGCCCCGAAGGCTACGGTGAGGCTATACGTTGGCGAAGTTGAGGGTCAATGTACCGGCAATAGAGTCGAAGAGTGTCTTTTCCCGGCTGTTCGACGGGCCATAGGGGTTGAAGAAGAACATGAAGAAGGCATGTGTGCCTTTGGAAACCATGTAAGGCTATTCCAGAGAATAAGTGAGCCAGAAATGAGGTACACTCAGAAAAAAGGAAGGGGGTTGGGATGGCTGAGTTGTCAGAAGAAATGAAAGACCTCTACCGCAAGACGGCTGAAGTGCTCAAAGGCAGTGAGCGGCGGCAGTTCATGGCAGGGATTGTAAAAGGGTTAGGGAAGGGCGGGCAAAGTTACGCCGCACGGGCGTTTGGCTGGGGACGAAACACGATTCGCAAAGGGATGCAAGAATTGACCAGTGGGGTGACGATCCAAGATAACTTTGCAGGGCGCGGGCGCAGAAAAGCGGAGGAGAAACTGCCCCATTTGCTGGAAGACCTGCGGTCTATCGTGGATGGGCAAAGTCAGACCGACCCAACCTTTCAGAGTGTACGCTTGTACACGCGCCTGAGTGCAGCCGAAGTGCGCCGCCAACTGATCCAGCAAAAAGGCTACACGGATGAGGAACTGCCAGGTGAGGAAACCATTCGGGTGAAGCTGAACCAGTTGGGGTACAAGCTGCGTGCTGTCCAGAAAAGTCGCCCCCAAAAAGATTCCTGAAACGGACGCTATCTTTGAGCGTTTGCGCCAAGTGAATGCCCAGGCGGATGCGGATGTGACGTTT
>JAEUQZ010000350.1 GCA_016788965.1 Anaerolineae bacterium
AGCGATTTCGCCCGCCGCATCGCCCAGCGTTTCGTCGGCCGCAACCAGATCGCCGCCTATCAAATCTGGAATGAGCAGGATACCGCCCCCCAGAATGCCCATGCCGCTGTGCCGATCCCGGCTTCGGTTTATGGCGGGCTGCTGACCGACTCGATCCGCGCCATCCGCAGCGTCGATCCAACCACCTACATCATCACTGGAGGACATGTCGGTGGGCCGGGGCTAGGCCCGATTTACGCGCGTGAAACCTTAGCCGCCATGCCCTCCGGCATCCGTCCCGATGCAATTGCCTGTCACTCCTATGGACGTGGGCCGGTCGGGAATAAATACAGCCCGTTTGGGAGCATCGATGAAGATGTCGATGCCTACAGCCGAATACTGCCCGGCGCGCCCGTCTGGATCACCGAGTGGGGGGTACTGGATCGCCCTGATGACCCCGCCGGAGATGTGGCCGATTACGCCGTGGCCTTTGTGCGGCGGCTGAAGACGCTCTATTCCAGCCGCGTCGCCGCCGCTGTCTGGTACGGCTGGGCAGATACCATGCACAACGGCTACGGGCTGGTCAACCGCAGCGACCAGCCCAAGCAGCCGCTCTACGACCGTTTCTTGCAGGTGTAGAACGTGTTATGAACTTTTCGTGCGGCTATTGGCCTCGAACCAACCTAACTCCCCCTCTGCCACGAAGTGGAGAGGGGGCCGGGGGGTGAGGATCGGGGAAAAATCCGTGCTGGAGTGCAGAACAGACTCCAGGTCTAAAAGAACATCTTGGCGACGCCCAGGATGCCCTGTTTCCACGGCACGCGGTGCGAAACCCCCGATTGCCCCTGGAACTTGGAGACGTTATCCAGATACCACTGGTAATTGCGGATCAGCGCCTGCTTGTTGGAATACTCCGGCTTGTAGCCAATAGTCTTCTCGGCCTTTTCGATGGACACGAACGAGTCCTTGCTGGCCGTCTCGTAGACCCACTTGTACAGCGGCGACAGATTCAGTGCCTCCAGCACCCGCAGCGTGAAGATCGCCGGCCCCGCCGGCAGCGGACGGATTTTCCTGCCGAAGCCCGCGTAATCCAGCACTGCCTGATAATCCTCTTTCATCGTCGTGAAGTCCTTCGCGCCGATGTTGAAGGTGTCGTTCACCACAGTCGGATCGAGCGTGCAGCACAGATAGATCGCCTGGCACAGGTCTTCCACATCCAGCAGTTGGTAGCGGTTCTGCCCGCTGCCCAGCATTGGGAAGCCGTGGCCGTCCTTCGCCCAATCATAAAACAGCGCGAACACCCCCAGGCGTTCCGGCCCGATGAACGACTTGGGCCGGATGACCGGCACGCACATACCCTTCTTGCGGTACTCGAAGCAGACTTCCTCGGCCTCGATTTTTGCTTTCCCATACGGCCCGACGCCATCGAGCTTATCCGTCTCCAGCAGCGGATGGTGATCGGGAATGCCGTAGACCGCCGTCGAAGACACATGCACGAACCGCTGGACGCCGTGCTGGTGCGCCGAGTCGATCATCGTCCGCGTGCCGTCGATATCGGTCGAGAAGATGTCTTCCGGCTTGTACAGCGGCAGCGCCGCGGCCGTATGCACCACGATATCGATCCCCTGCATCGCCCGGTCTACAGCCGCGCGGTCGCGGATGTCACCCTTGATTTCGGTGATCTTCGAGCGTTCGGGATAATCAAAATCGGCGATGTCCAGGCTGGTGACTTTGTGCCCTCGCGCCAGCAAATATCGGGTGAGGTTGATGCCGAGGAAACCGGCTCCACCCGTAATCAGATACGACTTCGAGTCCGTCATGTCTCTTGCTCCATCCAATGTTGAAGGTGTTGCTGCGTGTTGATTCTGTGGGCAACCGGCCCGCAGACTGATCGAATCCGCTCAATTCAGTGTATGCTGGGATTGAAAACGGCGTCAATGCTGGAAAGGGACTTCCAGACAGCCGATCCACGCCTGTTGATCGACCTTTACGCTAACAGGCTGACAGTCACAAGAGGATTGCGCTGAAGGTGGGGCAAGTGGGATTCGAACCCACATGTCCGTCGGGACAGAAGTTTTTAAGACTTCCGTGTATGCCGTTCCACCATTGCCCCGAATCCCGGATTCACTCCAGGCTTTTTCATCGGGTAGTGTAGCAGTATCCACGGGGAGCGTCAATGAAGATCGGGTCATCGAAGGACGGTCACGCCGCCGAGTTCAACGGCGTATCGCCCAGGTTTAACCGTCCTGAAACTACCATCCGGTCAGGCGAAAATTCCGCCTTAATCGCTGGCGTGGAAATCCTCGCGGTTCTCCGTCATCATGGATAATCGTTAGCCAATGCGATAGAAGGGGGAAGCATGGCAACGCTGGATGAACTCCGTCCAGGAGAGAAGGCCGTTGTCCACAAAGTCGGAGGCGCGGGCGAACTCCGCCGCCGCCTGATGGACATGGGCATCACCCGCGGCATCGAGATCGAAGTGCTGAAAGCAGCGCCGCTCGGCGACCCGGTTGAATACCGGGTGCGGGGGTATCACCTCTCCTTACGAAAATCCGAAGCCCACCTCATCGAAATCGCCCCCCAGGAACCACACGCATGAATTCAGAATCACATGCCAGGATGCCGCTGAGCTTTATGTCGATTGGCGATACCGCCGAACTGGTCGAAATCCACGGTACGCCCGATTTCCGCAAACGCATGGCCGACCTGGGCTTGACCGCCGGGACGCTGGTGCGCGTCGTGCAGAACGCCCCCAACGCGCCCATGATCCTGGCTTTCCGCAATGATGCCCGCCTCGCCCTGGGGCATGGCGTCTCCCACAAACTCATGGGCGTCGTGCAGCAGTAACGCTGCGCTGGGGGACATCGTGCTGACCATCGCGCTCGCAGGCAACCCCAACGCCGGCAAGAGTACCCTGTTCAATGCCCTGACCGGCTCCCGGCAGCACGTCGGGAACTGGCCCGGCAAAACCGTCGAGAAAAAAGAAGGCCAGCTTCTCGTCGATGGGCAGGAGGTCGTCCTGGTCGATCTGCCGGGAACCTACAGCCTCAATGCCTATTCCCTCGAAGAAGTCATCGCCCGCAATTTCATCATCGAAGACCGTCCTGACGCCGTAGTCTGTGTGGTCGATTCGGCCAACCTCGAACGCAACCTCTACCTCGTCGTGCAGATCATGGAGATCGGCGTTCCCGTCGTCCTGGCCCTGAACATGCAGGATGTCGCCCACAGCCGCGGCATCACCATCCACAAGGATCGGATTTCCGAAGGACTCGGCGGTATCCCCGTCATCGAGACCGTTGGCAACCGTGACGTGGGGCTGGATGATCTGCGCCGCGCCATCGTCCGCCTGAGCGCGAATCCGCGCCGCCCCAATGCGCTCCGCGTCTCCCTGCCGGATGCCCTGGAAACCCACATCGCCGACCTGCGCCGAATCATCGAAGCCGACCCGTCGCTGCAAGCCTATCCGGGCGAATGGCTTGCCCTCAAACTGCTGGAAAACGATCCCGAACTCGTCGAACGCATCCAGCACAACCCGGCGCTGGTCTCCG
Organism: Anaerolineae bacterium; assembly: GCA_016788965.1. Taxonomy (GTDB): domain Bacteria; phylum Chloroflexota; class Anaerolineae; order Aggregatilineales; family Phototrophicaceae; genus CFX2. Next base: position 3,528 of record JAEUQZ010000350.1, read on the forward strand.
CCCTCGAATCTGCCGCCGCCCATATCCTGGAAGCGACCGGTGACGATGCCGATACCCTCATCGCCGATGGCCGCTACCAGTTCATCAACGCCGTCGTGCGGACAGCCGTCCAGCGTCCCAAACAATCCGTCGTCACCCGCTCCGACCAACTCGACCGCGTGCTGACCCACCGCCTGTGGGGTGTGCCCATCTTCCTGTCCCTGATGTGGCTGGTCTTCCAGATCACCGCCAACGTCAGCGCGCCGCTGCTCGATTTCACCGACGGCCTCATCAACGGCACACTCGCCCACTGGCTCACCGTGCTTCTGAACACACTGGGGCTGGGCGATACCTGGATCAAGGCGCTCCTCGTCGATGGCATCATGGCCGGGGTAGGTGGGGTGCTGGTCTTTGTCCCCGTGCTGCTTTCGCTCTATCTCGCCATCGCGCTGCTGGAAGACAGCGGCTATATGGCCCGCGCCGCCTTCGTCATGGATCGCCTGATGAGCCGGATCGGTCTCCACGGCAAGAGCTTCCTGCCGCTGCTGGTTGGCTTCGGCTGCACCGTCCCGGCCATCTACGCCACCCGCACGCTGGAAAATGCCCGCGACCGCAAGCTGACCGGCTTCATCGCCACCTTCATGAGCTGCGGAGCGCGGCTGCCCGTCTATGTCCTCTTCGGAGCCGCCTTCTTCGGCGCTCAGGGCGGTACTCTGGTGTTCGCCATGTACATGCTCGGCATCGGCATGGCCGTCCTGACCAGCCTGCTCTTCACCAAACTGGTCTATCGTGGCAAACCCGTCCCGCCCTTCGTGATGGAACTCCCGCCCTATCGCCTGCCCAACCTAAAGACCGTCTGGCGCAGCATGACCGAGCGCACCATCTCCTTCGTTAGGAAGGCCGGCACGGTCATCTTCGCCGCGTCGCTGGCCGTCTGGCTGCTGCTCGCCATCCCCGCCCGCGCCGATGTCGGCGGCTTCAATGAAGTATCCCCGGCGGACAGCCTCTTCGGAACAGTCAGCCGGGTCATCGCGCCCGTCTTCGCCCCTGCTGGCTATGATACCTGGCAGGCCAGCGGCGCGTTGGTGACCGGTTTCCTGGCGAAGGAAGTCATCGTCTCCACCATGACGCAGATTTACGCCGTGGAAGCCGCTGCCGTCGAACAAGCCGCCCCGACCACCTTCGTCGAAGACGTGACCGCTGTCGGCCAATCCTTTGCCGAAGCCGTCATCCTCACCGCCCAGGAATTCATCAACATCGTTCCCCGCACCGTCAACATCATCCCGGTTGTTCAGATGCCCGAAGCCGATTTCCTGGGCCGAGCCGGCCAGGAAGAAGACCTGACCGCCCTGGAACACGCCCTGACCCAGACCTTCACCCCCCTGTCGGCGTTGGCCTTCACCGTCTTCATCCTGCTCTATGTCCCCTGCATGTCCGCTACCGCCGCCATGCGCCACGAATTCGGCACACGCTGGATGCTCCTCCAGGTCGCCTATACCCTGGTGGTCGCCTGGGGATCGTCCGTGCTGGTCTATCAGGCCGGCCGCCTGTTGGGGTTCTGAACCATGCTGGCTTTACGCGATGTCCTCGATGCCTTTGAAGTGGGCAAACCCCTCTCGTTGGCCCAGATGGCCCGGCAGTTCAATGTCGAGCCGAGCGCCCTCGAAGGCATGATCGAATTCTGGGTGCGGAAGGGCAGGCTGCGCGAAGCCGCCTATACCGGCTGCGCCGACTGCGGCGTCCAGCACGCCTGCCCGGTCGGCATGACCTTCCCCCGCCGCTACGAACTCGTCACCGCCGACCCCAGCCCCCAATCCACCTGCCCGAACTGCCGTTAACGCCGCTTCTGCTCACCGAGACTGGTCTCGAACTCCTTACTTTGAAGCCCGCATCCGGCGGTTTCTGCTCTGTATATCCCCCACACTCTCCGTAATGATCTTGGCGTTCTTGGCGTCTTGGCGGTTTGTTTTCTCTTGTCTTGTCTTTGCGCCCTTTGCGTCTTTGCGGTTAAATCTTCTTCCCTCCGATTATATGGCGCAAAAGTAGACAAAATGTCACCCTAACCGCCTCGTTTTGTGCTACCCTGTATGTACGGACGGGTAGGGAC
>JAEUQZ010000351.1 GCA_016788965.1 Anaerolineae bacterium
GGGCGTATACCGAACAAGGGCTGCTCAGCATCGCCTTCCACCCGGACTACGAAACCAACGGGCGGGTGTTCATCAGCTACATCAACCGGGCTGGGGATACGATCATCGGGCGGATGCAGGTGATGGCCGATAACCCGGACTTGCTCGATCCGGCCAGCCTGACTCAGGTGATGGAAATCCGGCAGACCTACACCGATCACAATGGCGGGAACATCGTCTTTGGACCGGACGGGATGCTCTACGTGGGGATGGGCGACGGCGGTTCGCTGCAAGACCCGCTGCGGATGGGGCAGCGCACCTCGACTCACCTGGGCAAGCTGCTGCGGTTGGATGTGAACGCGGAACCGTATGCTGTCCCATCGGATAACCCCTTCGTGGGCAAGGAAGGCTACAAGCCGGAAATCTGGGCAGTGGGGACGCGAAATCCGTGGCGGTTCAGCTTCGACCGTCTGACGGGCGACCTCTACATTGGCGATGTGGGACAAGAGCAGCGCGAGGAGATCAACTTCCAGCCTGCGGGCGTCGGTGGGCAGAATTACGGGTGGAGCGCCTTCGAGGGAACGCTGCCGCTGTATGCCGACCAGGAGGTTCCGGTCAATCCAGCGGCCATCACGATGCCGGTAATCGAGTACGACCATCTGCAGGGCTGCTCGGTGACGGGCGGCTATGTCTACCGGGGCGAGATGCTGCCGGAGATGCAGGGCGTGTATCTCTTTGGGGACTACTGTAACGGGCGCGTCTGGGCGACGGTGCGGGCGGAGACGGCTCCCTGGCCGTATACGCTGTGGATGGAGACTGGGCGGGTCATTTCCTCGTTCGGCCAGGATGAAGCCGGGGAAATTTACCTGGTGGATTATAAGGGTGTGATCCTCAAGCTGGAAGCGGTAGGGTAGGGTGCATCGCCTGAGCATGCTCCGGCGTAGTTCCCACAAGGAGCCTTCACGCCGGAGCAGGGTAGAGCCAGCCAGCAAATCTATGGCTGGGTGCTGGTCGTCGCCGAGGGGGTGAAGACCAGGGCTTGGCCGTCAGGGGTCGTGAGGATCAGGTGGCTGCCGACCTGTTCGACTCGCTCGACCGCTTGCAGCGCCGCGAAGTAGGCCGTCTCGACCCGCATCACCTCATCTTCACAGGCCATCCGTGTGCTGACTACCGGGTCAAGCTGGATGGCCGTGCCGGAGAGGGTGTAGCGGCTGCTGTAGCGGTTGCAGCCGCCTAGCCCCGCCACCACGCCCGCATCGTCGAATTGGAGCGTGACCGGGATATCGATGGCCGCCTCGCCGAGGCGTTCAAGCTCCCAGGCCGTTCCTGCCAGATCGATCATCCGCTCGAAGACCAGCGCCTCGCCTGTATCTCCATAGAGGATCGTCAAGCTGCTGCCTTCCAGAATGTAGGTGGTTGCGGCGGCCAGGGCGTTCAGATAGGCTGTTTCCTGATCCATCAAGGGATCGTTTACGCATTGCACCAGCATCCGATTCATATCTGTGAAGGCAATACGTCCATCGATGTTGTGCGTATAGACGCTGCTGTAATGGTTACATCCAGCATTCCCGACTGCATTACCCTGGGCACTGAAGGCGAGGGTGATCTCGCTTCCATCTACGCGGTCTGCCCCGCCCAGAGAGACCAACCGCCACCTCGTTTCCGGCAGCGTGGGCGCGGAGTTGAAGACCAGCGTCTGACCATCCCCGTAGGTGATGACCAACTGACCAGCGACAATCTGATAAGCGCTGGCGGATTGCAGGGCAGCCAAGTAAGCGATCTCCTGATCCATGATTGCCTGGGCGCAGGCCATCATCGTGCTGAGGATATCGGCGAAGATGATGCGGCCGCTGGCATCCTGGGTATAGGTGCTGCCGTAGCTGTTGCAGCCACCGGAACCTCCGGCGCTGTTATCCGGGCCGAAGCGGAGGGTGATGCTTGTTCCTGCAACCGGATCAGCCCCGTCGAGAGAGACCAATTGCCAGTGTGTGCCGTCCAAAACGGCTCCTTCCTGAGCGGCGGCTATGGGCATGAGCATGAACAGCGCGAGCAAAACAATAAACCACAAACCGAAACGCATGGGGTTTTGTCCTCCCCGATCTAACGGCGGATGGCTGTATGCCTGTCCGCTGAATCGACTGATGGGGATAAGACGATGTGAAGAAGCTTTGGGTTCCACGAAAACTGTTAAGGTTAGATAAGCAGTCTTTGTGCTTTCTGGGGGTAGGTCGCCTGTATTGTAAGGGATGAACAGGATAGTTCCAACTCGAACCAATCAATCGGGCTTCATGGGTTACAATTTTTATTACCATTGATCGTAACTGACTCTCGATCCTTCATTCTGGGTCGAAAGGGTGGATGGGAACGGTTGCTCAGAGGTGAGTTCGATGGTCAAGGCGCTGCTGTCATTGGTGAAACCCCCTGTATTCGGTAATCCCGACCAGATGCATCAGGCACGCTTGCTGCACACGATCATTCTGACGATTTTTGCGGCGATGGTTCTGTTCACGGCGGCGTTTCTGGTTATCAATCCGGATCGTCTGGAACGGCTCATCTTTGTCACGATCCTCGTACCACCGTTTGCGGCCGCACGGGTTCTCCTGCTGAGGGGGCAGATCAGGCAGTCTGGATTTTTGGTGGTGAGCGCGTTGTGGGTCATGCTTACGCTGACGGTCTTCACGGGGGGCGGAATCCGCGGGCCGGGTGTTCCCGCCTATGTGGTTCCGGTGGCGCTGGCCGGTTTTCTCCTCGGTTGGCGCGTGGGTGTAGTCTATACCGCCCTGACCATTCTAAGCTGTGCTGTCTTCGCGCTGGCCGAACTTGCGGGCTGGCAACCCACAGTGATTGTGTACAGTCCGGTCGGCATGCTGGTCATTAAGATTGCGATTCTGGTGGTCGTGATTGTTCTAGTGAGCCTGGCCGACAGGGGAACCAACCGGGCGTTGACGGACTCTAGGCTGAATGAACGTCGCTTTCAGCAGACCTTCGACGATGCGCCGATTGGGATGGCGCTGGTCGGGCCGAACGGAGCATTCTTGCAGGTGAATCAAGCCTTCTGCGGGATGTTGGGATACTCCAAAACCGAGCTGCTGACCAAAACATTTCATGGTGTGACCCATCCTGACGATATTGATCGGGAAATCGGGATAATCCGAAGCGCGGCGCGGGACGGCTCAAACACGTTGTCGATAGACAAACGCTACCTTCATAAAGACGGTCACGTCGTATGGGGAAGGATGCGGGCTTCGCTGGTACGAGATGGGGAAGGCAAACCGTCTTACTATATCGGCCAGATCGAGGACATCACCGAGCAGCGCCGGGCGCATGAACGCATCCGCAAGCTGAACCGGATTTACCGCCTGCTGAGCAACATCAATCAGGCGATTGTACGGACTCGTGACCTGAAGCTCCTCTACCCGAATGTCTGCCGTATCGCGGTGGAGGATGGCGACTTTCTGCTGGCCTGGGTTGGGCTGACGGTTCCGTCGAGCGGAGTGGTCGAGGTGGTGGCTCGTTACGGCGCGGGAGGGGAATATCCCGTGACCAGCTTCATGCTGCTGGACGATGATCCAACGGGATGGGAACCTGTGACCAAAGCGATAGTGGGCGGACAGCGAGTGATCTGTAATGACATCGCCGCTTTGGACTGTCCGCCAGCCTGGCGAGAGCGGATGCTGGAACTGGGCTATCGGGCGACGGTGGCCTTCCCGCTGATGGTCAATGGAGAAGCGCGCGGGGTGTTCAACCTGTTCACTGCCGAGCCGGACCACTTCGATGAAGATGAACTCACGCTGCTGGATGAACTGGCGATGGATCTGGGCTTTGCGATGGAGGTAGCCGAGGAGGAATCGGCCCGCAGACGCGCCGAGGACATGCTCGGCCACAGCGAGGAGCGCTACCGGCAGTTGGCCGAGGATATGCCGGCGCTGATCTGTACGTTCCTGCCGGACAGCACATTGACCTATGTGAATGCGGCGTACAGTGAGTATTTCCAGCGGTCGCCGGAAGAACTGATTGGTAAGCGCTTCCTCGATTTCCTGCCGGACGAGGAGGTTCGCCACGACACCCAGCAGGAATACCTCCGGTTAACTCCCCAGGTTTCCAAAGAAATCACCGAACACCCTGTCCTTGCCCCAACTGGGGAGTATCGCTGGCAGCAGTGGGTGAACCGCGCGTTCTTTGATGCCAGTGGGCAGCTTGTGAGCCTCCAGGCGGTGGGTGTGGATATCACCGAGCGCAAACTGGCTGAACAGGCGCTGAGGGCTTCCGAGGAACGTTACCGAGAACTGGTGGATTCGCTCGCGGACTTCGTGTTTGTGGTGGACCAGCAGGGGAACATCATGTTTGCCAATCCCGCGGTGGAAGCGATGACGGGCTATGCGCCCGAAGAGATTGTGGGTCGTCCTTTCAGCGAGTATCTGCACCCTGACGATTTGCCGGCTCTGATGAGCATGTTCCAGGAGGCGGTGCAGGGGAGGGCCAGAGAAGAGATCGACGGGGCAGAGCAGGATATCGAGGGACGGATCATCCGGCGCGATGGAGAAGCGATCTGGATCATGATGCGGGGTTCGATGATCGAGGATTCGTCGGGCCAGGTCAGGGGAATACGGGGAGTGGCGCGGGATATCACCGAGCGGAAGCTGGCAGAAGCGCGGCGGTTGGAAGCCGAGACGCTGCGGATCGAACTGGAGAAGGAACGCGAAATGAGCGAACTGAAGACACGGTTTGTCTCGATGGTTTCGCACGAGTTCCGCACCCCGCTGGCGGTGATCTTTCTGGCGAGTTCTACGGTGCTGACGTATTCAGATCGACTGAGCGACGAGCGCAAGGCCGAAAAGCTGACCTTGATCCAAAGCCAGGTCAAGCGGCTGGAAGCGATCCTGGAGGATACGCTGTTCATCACGCGCGATGAGTTGGGCAAGCTCAAGTTCGCGCCGACGCGGATCGACCTGGAGAAGTTTGGGCGGGAATTGGCCCAGGATGTCGAGCAGCTTGGTCAGACCGAGCGGATCGAGGTCTCCTCCGATGGACGCTGCGGGATGGTTTCGGTCGATACCAATCTACTGAGGCACATCCTCATCAACCTGCTGTCGAACGCGCTGAAGTATTCCCCAGAAGATCGGACTGTGCGTCTTGAGCTGGACTGCGCGGATGGGCAGGTTGTCCTGCGGGTGCAGGATCAGGGGATCGGCATCCCGGAAGATGACCTGCGGCATCTGTTCGAGCCGTTCCACCGGGCGTGGAATGTGGGGGAAATCTCCGGGACAGGGTTGGGGCTGACCATTGTCAAGCGGTCGGTCGAAGCGCACGGGGGGACGATCCAGGTGGAGAGCCAGGTGGGGGAGGGGACTATGGTGACAGTGTGGCTGCCGGTGGGGGAGCAAGTTAGTAGGCGATAGTTTATGTGTAGCTTTTAGCCATTGGTTAACCTTCGCAATTAGGGGATAAGGTAGAAAGCCCCTTCCCGGTAGAACCGGTCATGCCAGAGCAAAACGCGGCAGTCGGTTGACCAAGCCCGCCACCGCCGCCACCCGTGCGCCATGCTGGCGGCGGTGATTACGATCGGTGGCGGTGACAGATTGAAAGCGTCGGACTTGCCCAATGGTCTGTTCGACCACAATCCGAAA
>JAEUQZ010000352.1:0-2146 GCA_016788965.1 Anaerolineae bacterium
GTCTCGATGCCCAGCCTGGCGAGATGCTGCGCCAATCCCGGCCCCACCCCCTTCAGCACCGTCACCGGGGCGCTCAATCCCCGCAGGATGTCGGCAGCTTCTTCGGGACTGATGTTCGGACGTGGGCGGCGCGGAACCCGCGCCAGACGCGGCATCGGCGCGATGTCGAGTTCCACCGGGTCGCGCCCGCGCCCGGATTTCCCCCCGCGTGACCGTGATGGCGAGTCGTAGCTGTCGAAGCCGAAGCCGTCGCCACCATCGCGCTCCTCGAACCCACCCTCGTCGTCATCGTCATCGGATTTGGGACGCTGCGGCCTGCGGGGTGGCTCCTGCCGCTGTTGAGCCGGTCTGCCCGGCCGGTCACGTCCATCACGCGGCGGCCGCGGCTCCTGGCGCGGGCGTTGATCGCGGCGCTCGTCACTGGCCTCACGTGGAGGCGGCGCGGCACGGCGTTCTTCGGCCTGCGGCGGGGACTGCTCCGGCGGCGGCGATTCGACCCGCGCCGGCGGTGGAGGCGCGGCAGCCGGAGGCGTCACCTCGCGCGCCCGCCATTCCGGTGGCGGCGGAACCCGTCCCATGATCCGGTCGAGCATATAGCCGATGGCCGTCATCCGGTCGGATTTGGCTTCCAGCCCCTCGTAGCGTCGAAGCTGATCCGAAAGCTCATCCACCAGCAGGTGATGCTCCGGCTTGCGAGCCTGAGCATGAGCCTCGCCCGACCAATGCTCGCTGTACGCGCCCAACCCGCCGATGACAGCGCTGTTGCGGCAGCCTTGTTCGCGTTCCAGTTTCAGGATTTTGACCAGCGTCTCAAGTGGTGAAGGCATAACGGTTTATCGTCTCCAGCCCTGGTTGAGCGTCACAATGCCCAGCGCCTTCGGGCCAATATGCGTGCCGATCACCGGCGTCGCGTTGATGACATAAGTCTCTGCCGGGACACCTGAACCGAGCCGCGAGCGGATTTCGGCAGCGCCGTCCGGGTTGTTGGCATGCAGGATCGCCAGCCGCGCCACCGGGAACTGTCCCTGTGCCAGTTCGATCAGCTTATCGACCGCCTTCGAGAACGTCCGCACCCGCGCCACCGATTCGACCTCGCCCTCGTTGACCTGCACGATGGGCTTGATTTGCAGCAGCGCGGCGGCGCTGGCCGTCGCCCAACCCACTCGCCCACTGCGGCGCAGGTACTCCATCGTCTCCGGGACGGCGAAGACCCGCGCATGTCTGCGGGCACGTTCAATCGCGTCCAGCACCACGCTCAGTTCGCCTGTCTCGGCGGCCGCTTCCGCGCCCGCCAGTACCTGGAACCCCAGCCCCATGCTCAGCGTCCCGCTGTCGATCAGCGTGACGCGCTCGGCGGGCAGATTGCTCGCCCCCAGCCGGAAAGCGTTGTGAATCCCGCTCAGCCGCGCCGGAGCCGTCAGCATGACCACATGATCGGCTCCCTCGGCCTGCCGCTCGATGATCGAAGCCGTCAGCCCCGGCGAGGGGGCAGCCGTCGTCGGGTGCGAGGCCATGCTGGGCATCTGCTCGTAATAGGTCTGGCGATCCAGTTCCACGCCATCATCAGCATAGCTTCTGCCGCCGTAATTCACAAATGCCGGGATCACCGCGATCTGATACTTCCGAATCAGATCAGGCGGCAGATCACAGGTGCTGTCGGTCACCAAACGAATCGTCTTAAAAGTCATCGTCGGAGTCATCCATCTCTTTTTCAAAAATCACGATACCGGTCGCGTCCGGGCCGATCAGCGTCGCCAGCGTCGCCCCATAGATCGCATACGGGAACGGCTGGCCGGGGAAATCCACCGCCAGTCGATCCTGGAGCATCCGCGTCTGCTCGGTCAGATGCGGGCGGGATTGCAAAATGACCACATCTTCCAGATCAGCGAACTCCACCACGAATTCGACCAATCGGTCAATCGCCTGGGCGCGGGTTCGCACTTTTTCCATCAGGATCAGCCGCCCATGCTCGATGCCCAGGAACGGCTTGACTCCCAGCATGGCGCTCAAGGCCGTGTGCGAGGGCGTCATCACCTGGCTGTGCTGCAAGAAGTTGACCGTCTCCACATAGTAGATCGAGAAGATGCGCTCGATCCCACCGCGAATCGTCTTGACCATCTCCTCGAAGTCATCGCCCTGCTGGACT
>JAEUQZ010000352.1:2244-5580 GCA_016788965.1 Anaerolineae bacterium
GCGCGTTCTGGTAGCTCGGCAGCAGCTCGCGCGAGGTGTGGATCGAAACGATTGCGTCGCAGCTTGCCGAAAGGCGCTTGTAAACCTCGGCCATCTCCGCTTCGGAAGGTGACGTCACCTGCGGCGGATACGGCTGCTGCCCGATGAGGCGTTGCGCTTCGTCCGGCGACAAATCAACGCCTTCGCGGAAGCTCTTGCCGCCGATGCTGATCTTGTTCGGGATCACCGTCACATTCGGATGGTGACGCAGAAAATGGGGCGCGGTGAAATGGGCACCGCTGTCCGTGACAATCTGGACGTTCATTCAATGCTGATGATGTACGGGTAGAGGGGCTGGCCGCCGCTTACCGTCTGGAACTCCAGACCGTCGAACTCTGCCGCCAGCACGTCCACCAGCGCATCTGCCTCTTCCTGGTGAATTGTATCCCCATAGTATAGCGTAACCAGTTCGCGTTTGTCCGCCCCGGCTTGACGCAGCAGCGCGCGGATCACCGCCTCCACCGATGCCCCCGTCGTCGCCAGGCGGTCGTCCAGCATCCCGATGAACTGCCCGTCCTGAACGGTCACGCCGTCAAGTGTGACCGAACGAACCGCCCGCGTGACTTCCCCGGTGATGACCTGCCCCAGCGCCTCGATCATCTGGTCGGTCAGCCCATCCAGATCGAAATTCCCCTGTTCATTGGCGTATTCCAGCATCGCCGCCACCCCCTGCGGGATGCTCCGGCTGGGGACGACGCGCACCTGCTTCTGCCTAGCCATCTCAGCGGCCTGTCGCGCCGCCAGCACCACATTGGGATTATTCGGCAGCAGGATGATCCGTTCGTTCGGTAGTTTTTGGATCGCCCGGATGAAGTCCTCGGTGCTGGGGTTCATCGTCTGGCCGCCCGCGATCACCGCCGCCGCCCCCAGATCGTTGGCGAAAAGCTGGGTGAAGCCATCGCCCGCCGCAACCGTCACCACCGCGATTTGATCGGTCGGGATCGCGGAGACAGTCTCGCGGGCGCTGCGCTGCGCCACATACTGCTGGTACTGCCGCTGCATATTCTCGACCACCACATCGTCGATCTCCCCGCCCAGCCCAATCGCGTAGCTGATCGGCACACCCGGATCATGCACATGCACATGCACCTTCACCAGCCGGGTATCGCCGACCACCAGCGCCGACCATCCAATCTGGTTGATACGCGCCCGAATCGCTTCGACATCCAGGCCATGACCGTGGATCAGGAACTGCACATCGTAGCCGTAGCCTTCGTCATCTTCTGGGACGAGCGCTTCCTGCCAGCTCAACACTTGCGGCGTCGCGCCACCAGCGGATACCACCGCCACGATGGCGCCGCGCAGCGCCCGGAGCATCCCTTCCAGGATGAACACGAAGCCCTGTCCGCCCGAATCGACCACGCCGGCATCGCGCAGCACAGGCAGCAGTTCCGGCGTCCGCGCCAGCGCCGCGTTCGCTGCCCGCACTTTGGCGTCAAACAGGTTGATGAGGTCGGATTCAGTCCGCGCCTTTTCGATCACCGCGTCCATCGAACTGCGCGTCACCGTCAGGATCGTCCCCTCGACCGGCTTGGAGACGGCTTTATACGACCGTTCGACTGCGTTCCGGCAGGCCAGCGCGAACAATTCTGCGTTGAAACTGCTGTGGTTTTCCAGCGCCTCGGCAAAACCGCGCCACCACTGCGAGAGGATCACGCCCGAATTGCCCCGCGCCCCGAACAACGCGCCGTTGGCGACCAGCGATCCCACTCGCCCGGCATGGCTCTCTTCCAGCCGCTCGATGGCCTCCCGTGCCTTCCGCATCGTCAACGCCATATTCGTCCCGGTGTCGCCATCCGGCACGGGGAACACATTCAGACGGTTGACCGTCTCCTGGTTCGCATCCAGCCAATCCGCGCCGCCCAGGACGATCTGCTTCAACAAACGGCCATCACATGATACCAGCGCGGGTTGGTCGGTCATCCAGCAGCCTTCTTGAACTCGGAAACGAAACGATCACCACCCGGCATCGCCCTTGCACCTGCTGGGGGCCTGTGGTAGCATGGCATCATTCTTTCGGTGCATTATAACAAAGTTTGAGGCGAATCATGGCTCGATGCGAAAATTGCGGGAAGGGACCGATGTTCGGCAACCGCCGCAGCCACTCCTTGCGCGCCACGCGGCACAAGTTTAAGCCCAATCTGCAAACCGTGCGCGTCCCGGAAAACGGCGTGCTGGTTCGCAAGACGCTCTGCACCAAGTGCATCAAGACGATGGCGAAAATCTAGGCGATACTGCTGCCCACGAGAAAACGAAAAGCCGGTTCACCCGGCTTTTTGATTGCCCACTGCCGACCGCAGGGCGTCAATCCCCGCCTTCACCGAAAACTTGCTGTTGAAGACCGCGCTGCCCGCGATCAGCACATTGACACCCGCTTCGACGCAGGTTGCCGCCGTTTGCGTGTTCACTCCGCCGTCGATCTCCAGGTCGATCTCCCGTCCGGTCGCAGCGATCATCTGGCGCAGTTGGCGTGTCTTCGGCAGCACTTCCGGCAGGAAAGCCTGCCCGCCGAACCCCGGATTGACGCTCAGGATCAGGATCACATCGACCAGGTGCATTACTTCGCTCAGTGCCCCGGCCGGTGTGTGTGGGCTGAGCGCCACCCCCGCCTGGCATCCCAGCCGCCGGATTTCTTGCAGCGTCCGGTTCAGGTGCAGGCAGGCTTCCACATGCACGCTGATGACATCCGACCCGGCTTCGGCGAACGCCTTGAGCATATGATCCGGCTCGACCATCATCAGATGCACATCCAGCGGCAGCTTGGTCGAACGCCGCGCCGCCTCGATGACCAGCGGCCCCATCGTCAGGTTGGGCACAAACCGCCCATCCATCACATCCACATGGATCAGATCGGCCCCAGCCTGCTCCGCTTCCCGGATATGCTCGCCCAACCGCGTAAAGTCCGCCGACAGAATCGAAGGCGCAATCTTGATTTTTTCGCTCACACATCACCTGCTTGCTGCATATGGATGCGTTCAGATCGCCTGTGCATCCTTGAGGATTCGATCCAGGAACTGCCTGTCTTCAATGTTATCTGTGATCAGACTGACATCCCGCCCAATCAGGTCCTTCAAGTCTAACCATAGGCCGACCAAATCGAAAATACTTCGATCTGGCGGGAAACTGATCAACAGATCCACGTCGCTATCTGGCCCAACCTCACCCCTTGCCACCGACCCGAACACACGCACATTCGACCCGCCGTATTGCTCGATCAGCCGCAGTACAGCCGTTCGCTTTGCTCCCAGAACTTCTCTGATACCCAGATGAGCGAGAAGTGGATTAGCCAATATCACG
>JAEUQZ010000353.1:0-5167 GCA_016788965.1 Anaerolineae bacterium
GCGTTTTCGTGTCGTGGCCGAGGCGGGCACAGGTGAAGAAGCGGTGACGCGGGCGGTTGAGACAATGCCGGATGTGGCTGTCCTGGACGTGCGGATGCCGGGACTCTCCGGGATCGAAGCCTGCCGCCAGATCGTCGAGAAAGTGCCCGACTGCCGGGTCATCATGCTTACATCCTACGCCGAGGATGAACTGCTGTTCGCGGCCATTCAGTCGGGCGCATCCGGCTATGTGCTGAAGCGGATCGGCGATAATGAACTCATCCTGGCGGTGGATCGCGTCAGCCGGGGCGAGGGAATGCTCGATCCATCGATGACGACCAGCGTCTTCGCGCAGATGCGGAAAGCGGTCGAAGCGCAGAATGCGGCGGCGTTCTCCAGCCTGACCTCGCAGGAACTGGCTGTCCTGGCGTTGGTGGCTGAAGGACTCACCAATCGGCAAATTGCCATGCGGATGTACCTGGGCGAAGGCACGGTTCGCAACTACGTCAGCAGCGTGCTTTCCAAGATCAGCGCGTCAAACCGGGCGGAAGCGGCGGCCTACGCGGTGAAGCACAATATCCGGGAACTGGTTCCGCCAATCGAAGATGATGACAAACCGGAAACCCCATCCACATAACTGAGAAACACAGCGGGCACTCTCGATCACTGAAGTGCCCGCTTCGTTCACTGATATAGCGTTCTTCTTCAGAACGCGAATTCCGCGACCGCCCTTATCCCTTGCCGTTGGACGACTGCTTGCTGGGAACCACATACACTGGACAGACCTTCGTACCCAGCACTTTGTTGGTCACACTGCCGAAGAGCCAGCGGCTCAGCCCAGAGCGCCCATGCGTAGACATGACGATGGCATCGACATGATACTTCTCGGCAGTTTCGGTGATGACCTCGGCGGGATCGCCGATGTGGGCTTCAATCGCCACCTGAAACTCGCGCTTGGTCAGACTCTCCGCCACCCCTTCCAGATAGTGCTTGGCGTAAGGCAGCAGATCGGTCTTGGCCGTTTCCACATCTGGAACCGTGGCAGGCGGATAGTAGCCGTAGACCGGCACTTCCGGCACTTCAACGGCCGTCACGAGGGTGACTTTGCCCTTCGGTTCGACGATGTTCAGGGCATGTTCCAGGGCATCCTCAGCCAGCTTCGACCCATCCAACGGCACAAGTACATGTTTGAGCATGATGGCGTCCTTTCCTGATGCCGTGCACCTATCTGGATTGTAGAGTGTGCGAAACTTAAGGTTCTAGTATCGAAAATCCGGTTACGCTGAGGATATTCGTCACTATTGCTTCGCCTGGATTCTTGCGTAGACTCATAGGGTATATATAAACGGTAATCCCACGGAGAGGTCGTTCGAATCCTATGAATTGGCAACATCGACGCATCACTGCGGAAGACGCGGCCCAGAAGGTCAACTCAGGGAATCGCGTTTTCCTGACGGGCAACTGCTCGACACCGCAACATTTCGTGTCTGCCTTACGTGAACGTTATCATGACCTCCAGGCAGTCGAACTGGTGCAGCTCCTTGACCTGGGCGCCGGCGATTACATTACTGCCGACATGGCTGACCACTTCCGCATCAACAGTCTGTTCATCAGCAGCAAAGTTCGCAAACTGGTCAACGACGGTCTGGCCGACTTCACCCCGTGCTTCCTGGGCGAGATTCCCCTGCTCTTCCGCAGCGGACGTCTGGTGCTGGATGTGGCTGTGATCCATGTCAGCCCTCCGGATGAACACGGATACTGCTCCTTCGGCGTGGAATGCGGCGTCACCAAAAGCGCCGCCGAAACCGCTGGCCTCGTCATCGCCGAAGTCAATCCGTACATGCCGCGGACGCTGGGAGACAGTTTCATCCACGTCAGCCAGATCGACTACTTCATCGAAGTCAACTACAAGCTGCCGGAAGTCCTGCCGGAACCCGCCTCGCCCATCCAGGATCGCATCGCTCAGCACATCGCGGAACTGGTCCCGGACGCGGCCACGCTCCAGATGGGCATCGGTGGCATCCCCGATGCGGTGCTGCGCCGCCTGACCAACCACAAGAACCTGGGCATCCATACCGAACTGTTCTCGGATGGCGTGATGGACATGATCGAGCGTGGGGTCATCACCAACGCGGCCAAGACGCTGCATCCCGGCAAGGTGGTAGCGGGCTTCGTCCTGGGGTCGCAGAAACTCTACGAATACATCGACGACAACCCAGTCATCGAACTGCATCCGACCGAGTACGTCAACGATCCCTACATCATCGCCAAGAACGACCGCATGATCTCGATCAACTCGGCACTGGAGGTCGATCTGACCGGGCAGGTATGCGCGGAC
Organism: Anaerolineae bacterium; assembly: GCA_016788965.1. Taxonomy (GTDB): domain Bacteria; phylum Chloroflexota; class Anaerolineae; order Aggregatilineales; family Phototrophicaceae; genus CFX2. The sequence continues at coordinate 2,318 of JAEUQZ010000353.1, forward strand.
AGCATCGGCCCGAAGTTCTTCTCCGGCGTGGGTGGGCAGGTGGACTTCGTGCGTGGAGCCTGCCGCAGCAAGGGCGGGATGTCCTTCATCGCGCTGCCCAGCACCGCCAAAGGCGATACGATCAGCCGCATTGTGCCGCAGTTGAAGCCAGGATCAGGGGTCACGACCAGCCGCAACGATGTGCGCTTCGTCGCGACCGAGTATGGAGTCGCTGATCTTTACGGCCGCACTATCTCCGAACGAGTCCACGCGCTGGTGAGCATTGCCCACCCGAAATTCCGCGACTCGCTCATGGAGTACGCCCGCGAGCAGAATTATGTTGGCAGAGTGTTCGCGCTGAGCTAAACCTCAGTGCCTGTCAGGGGGAAAACCGGGGCGTCCATCGATGCCCCGGTTTTGTTTTGGGAGGATGCGGTCAGACTCGCGCCGGTTCCATGACGTAGACCGGGGTGAGCCAATCGCGGTACTGTGGCACGCGGCCGCTGACGACATCGAAGAACAGATTGCGGATGCGCTGGGTAATCGGGCCAATCTTGCCTGTGCCGATGTCACGATGCTCGACCTGAGTGATAGCCGCCACCTGCACACCTGTGCCGCACATGAACACTTCGTCGGCGATGTAGACTTCGCTGCGGTCGATATCGCGCTCGACCACCTCGATGCCCATCTGCTCGTGGAACATCTGCATCAGCGAACGGCGCACAATGCCTTCCAGCACGTTAGAGTTGACCGGCGGGGTGATGACCTTGCCGTTCCGCACGATGAAGATGTTGGCCGCGCTCATCTCGGAGACGTGTCCGTTCTCATTCAGCACGATGGCTTCGTCGTATCCGGACAGGAGCGCGTCGGTCTTGATGAGCGAGGAATTGGCATAGGCTCCGACGATCTTGCCACGGGCGGGAATGGCGTTGTCTTCCACCCGCCGCCAGGCCGAGAAGCAGACATGCGAGCCTTCTTCGTTGGGCACATAACTGCCGAACGGCAGGCTGAACATGGTCACATCATCATCGAGGTCGTTCAGCCGCACGCCGATGACCTCGGTCGATTTGTAGGCCAGCGGGCGAATGTAGGTGTTCTCCCGGAAGCCCTCCGCCCGGAGCAGATCGCAGAGAATCTGCACCAGTTCATCGGGCGTATAGCGCACTTCGATCCGCATCAGATGGGCGGATTGAATGAAGCGCTGGAAATGGTCATGGGGACGGAAAATAAAGAGTTGTTCTTCAGAAGCATTCCAGTAGGCGCGCAGTCCTCCAAAAACACCGGTTCCATAATTGAACGCATGTGTCATCACGCTGACCTGCGCTTCCTCAATCGGCACGATCCGATCCTTGAAGAAGGCGAAGCGGGTGCGATTGGTATTGCCAGCCATGTAACCCTCCTGATTGTCAACGAACTGCATCATGTACTGCTTTATGTATTGTAGGGTTCAGGAAATCACTGAACAAGCGCCACCTGTGACCAGCGGTTGAATCTGTACAACGCGGCCTGCACGCGCTATAACGCAAGCGTAATGGGGATAACCTCTTTTTAACGACGAGGGAGATGAATTTATGGAACACCCGGAAACTTTTGCGGTTGAAGTCGGCGGCATCAAGCGTGAGCTACGCCTGTTTCAGATCAAGCCGGGCATCCGCATTGCCATCCTCAACATCCTCGGTGATACGGAGTTCGTAGAAGCGGCCAGCACGCAGCTTGCGCCGCTCATCGCCGCGCATCAGCCCGATGCGCTGGTGACAGCCGAAGCCAAGTCGATCCCGCTGGCCTATGCCCTATCGGCGCGGCTGAACAATCTACCCTACGTCGTCCTTCGCAAATCCTACAAGCCTTATATGGGCGATGCGCTGCAATCGGAAACGCTGAGTATCACGACCGGCGCGCCGCAAACACTCTATTTAGACGAGAAGGATCGCCAGATCGTCGGTGGGAAGCGCGTGGTCATCGTCGATGATGTCATCTCGACGGGCAGCACACTCCAGGGGATGCGGTTGATTCTCGGCAAGGCGGGAGCGAATGTGGTGGCCGAAGCGGCTATCTTCACCGAAGGCGACCGCGCGGCCTGGCAGAATATCATCGCCCTCGGCCATCTTCCCGTGTGGATCGACCCGAAGTCGTAGCGTTCAGTTCTCCCGGATCGTGTGTTTCCAGAGCGCAGGCAAGCTGCGCTCTTTTTGTTTCGACACAAAGATAACGATTTCCTTACCTTCTAATGACCTGTAACAAACTCAAGTTATAATGACCAGCATCAATCTTTTATCCTATTGACATCACCCTATACACCCATGCAACCAGAAGTGATTGCCTCGCGCTACGAAGTCATCGAGCAAATCAGTGACAGTAACATGGCTGTGGTGTATCGCGCGTTTGATCGTCGTGATCAGAAACTGGTCGCGATCAAGCGTCTGAAACTCCCCACGACTGAAAAAGAGAGCCGAACCCGTCTCATCGAGCATTTCCGGCAAGAAGCGCAGATTCTTGAGCAATTCAAGGATCATCCTCATGTCGTCGATCTGATTGACTTCAATGAGGAAGATGGCGATCCCTATATCGTTATGGAGTATGTCGGAAACTCGTTACGTAAAATGATTAACTCTTCGGCGGGTCAGTTACCGACCAGTCTGGTAGTCAGCATTGCCTATGACCTGGCTCGAATGCTCCAAGAAGCGCACGAAGCAAAAATCATTCATTGTGACATCAAGCCATCGAATGTCTTGGTGACGGACATGGGCCTAGCTAAGCTCGCAGATTTCGGGGTCGCTTTCCTACCGAATCAACTTGGTCGCGGCATTGTGCATGACGGTGTGGCCTTCGGAACTCCCCTCTATTGGCCTCCCGAAGCGAGCAGCAAAGCGA
>JAEUQZ010000353.1:5177-5551 GCA_016788965.1 Anaerolineae bacterium
ATGTTTGGGCGTTTGGTGTCATGCTCTACGAAATGCTGACGGGGGATCACCCTATTCCAGGACTGCCCGCAGGATCCGACCAAGATGTGACGAATCTGATAAGACGTCACGACATAATTCCGATTCAGCAGAAGCGGCGTGACATTCCCGAAGGTCTGGTTTCTCTCATCACTGAAATGCTTGATAAGAACAAGTCACGCCGCATCAACAACTTCGAGACGGTCAGCAGGAGACTGAGGAATATCTATCGGAATCATACACAACACAATCTCCCAACCTATGACCATCCCTCTGAGGCGCATACACAATCACTGGGTATGCGATCGCTGCTCAAAGAAATGGTCAGACAAGGTTCTAAGAATGAGAATAAGGAG
>JAEUQZ010000354.1 GCA_016788965.1 Anaerolineae bacterium
GAAGGCATTCAGGCGCTCCGAGAGTTGATCGCGGTAGGTGATCTGGAGCAGGGCAGCGGTTCGCAGGAGGATGCTGCTGATGCGCGGGCGGTCTATGTGGATGATCTGGCGGGGCGGGTGAGGCGGGGGCGACCGCTGCGGGTGGTGATCGACGCGGGCAATGGGACGGGGGGATTGTTCGCGCCGGAACTGATCCGGCGCTGGGGGCATACCGTGCTGGACTGTCTGTACTGCGAGCCGGACGGCAGCTACCCGAATCACCAGCCCGACCCTTCAGAGCCGAAGAACATGCTGGCGCTGGGAGAACGGGTGCGCGAACTGGGCGCGGATGTGGGGATCGCCTTCGATGGGGATGCCGACCGGATGGGGGCGGTCGATGAGCAGGGACGCTTGATCGCCGCGGATCGACTGCTGGCGCTGCTGGCGCGGGATGTGCTGGCTCGGCAGCCGGGGGCAGCGGTGGTAGCCGATGTGCTGTCCAGCCAGGTGCTGTTCGACGATGTGGCCGCGCACGGTGGAAAGCCGGTGATGTGGATCAGCGGGCATTCGCTCATCAAGGCCAAGATGGTCGAACTGGGGTCGCCGCTGGGGGGCGAGATGAGCGGGCATATCTTCCTGGGGGAAGATTACTACGGCTTCGACGATGCCTATCTGGTGGCGGGGCGTTTGCTCAGTCTGCTGGCGGCCAGCGGGCTGAGGCTTTCCGAACTGGATGCAAGCCTGCCGACGCTGTACAGCACGCCAGAATACCGCCCACACTGCCCGGATGAGGCCAAGCAGTTGGTGATCGATGGGGTCAAGGCGGCGCTGGCCGGGAGCGGAGAGATGGTGGACGTGGATGGGCTGCGGATTCGCTTCCAGCGCGGGTGGGGGTTGCTGCGGGCGAGCAACACCGAACCCGTGCTGAGCCTGCGGTTCGAGGGGGAAACCGAAGCGGATGCTGTGGCGATCCGTGAGCGGTTCCTGACGGCGCTGGCTCAGTTCCCGATGGTCGAGGCGGTGCGGGTCTGAGCGGCTAGCGCGGGCGGAAGAAGACCCGGTAGGAGGTGATGGCTTCCTGACCGGTATCGGTTCCGCAGGAGCCGGCCACAAGCGGCTGAGACGGATCGGAGCGGCCAGCGACTTCGACGGTGTAGGCTTTGCCTGCTTCCATCTGGAAGTCGGCGTAATCCAGGCCGCGTTCCGGCTTGAGTCCGGTGAAGAAGTGGCTTTCGCCATCGGCCCAGCGGACGCGCACCCTTTCACCAGGAATGGGGTCGCCGTTGAAGTCCTGGACGCGGACTTCGATCAGGCCGGAAAGCTCGGCGCTGCAAAACGTCCGCACATCGACCAGCACGTAGTCGGTCTGGGGGACGAGGGTGGGGATGACGATGGGCTGGGGCGTGGGCGAGGCGGTGATGGCGGGCGGGGGAGTCGGCGTTTTGGTGGCCGGAGGGCGGAGGGTCGGCGTGGCGACCTCCAGGATGATCTGGGGGGTGGGTTGGTCATTGATGACCAGCAGGTTATCGGCGCAGCCAGCGCGGCCCTGAAGCTGGTAGAACTGCATCATGCTGCGGACGGCGCGCTGGCCGCTGCTGTTATCGATGTAGTCGGTGCTGGCGAGGCGGCAGGCGATCTCCGCGACGGCCTGGATGGGATCACCGGGCAGGCGGAGGGCGAGAAGCTGGGTCACGGCGCGGTTGAGGTCGCCATCGTAGCTGTAGCGCAGGGTGATGGCGGCCACGTAAGCGGCGCGGTCTTCGTCACGAAGCTGCCAGGGTTCGGTATCGAACTCGACGAGGGGATTGACGATCCAGGCGTAGACGAGACCGCCGGCGATGCCGACGATCAGGCCGAGCAGGATGCCCCACCAGGAGACGAGGTGACGAGGGCGGCGGTACTTGCTGCGCCGGTCGGGGGAGAGGTTGCCGCTGGCTTCGGAACGGGTCATGGCTGCTGCCCCGGCGGGAGAAGCTGGCGGTAGGGTTCCATGATAGGGGTGAGGCGGCCCACACCCTCAGAGAGGGCGACCAGATAGGCGATATCGCGGGAGTCACGGGAACTGCTGATGTAGCGTTCGGTGACGGACTGCACCCAGGCAGGGATGTTTTGCATTCCGAGGAGGCGGAGCCGCTCCACCGCGCCGCCGAGATCACCGTCGGTCAGGTAGCCGGCAGCGATCATCACGGTGTAGTCGTCCTTGTAGCTTTCGGCGAGGTCGGTGGCCGGGCTATCCACGAATTCGACGGGAAACTGCACCCAGCCGAGGTAGAGGCCGATGGCTGCCCCGACGCCGAGGGCGATGACCAGCGAAGCGAGGAAACGCAGCATGGAAGTCCTTCAAGACGGATACGTACTCAGCCTCCATTGTATGTGACAATGGGCTGGAGGCAAGGGAACGCTTTAGTTAGTAGTTGATAGTTTATAGTTGATGGAAAAAGCTGATAGCTATTAGCTGATAGCTGATAGCCATACAAAATCGGGCGTGACTTGTCGCAAATGTCGTCAGTGTCGTCAGTGCCGCCGATGTCATTTGTGTCAGTGAGAGAAGAAAAGTTCATAGTTTATAGTTTATGGTTGATAGAAAAATGCGATGATAGATGAGAAACGATAAGAATGAGAATGTGAGAATCTTGAGAATCGTCCGAAATGGCGTCCAAGTCGTCCAGGCCGGACGGACAAATTGGCACAAATGGCATAAATGGCAGCAGCGGCAGATTGGCAATTCTGTGCCAAACGGCTTACATGCAAGGCGAGAATGTCACAGTTGCGCCGCCGGACACTAAAGTGATCCGGCTGCCGAAAAGCCATGTCCACTGAAGGGACAGGGAAGACGGAACGCTGATCGCGCATTAGCTCCGATCTCGCTAGCGTGGTCGTTTTGTTGCGGAAACTGCGGCAATTTCGGCAGTTGCGGAACGGCAAATTGCGGAAACCCCCTTACATGCAAGGCAGGCTCGTTGCAGTTGTCGCAGTTGTTGCAGTTGCAACTCGGTGATTCCTGCAACCACAATGGGCTGCGAAATTCGCGTACTATAAGGTTGTGAAGGTGCGGGCGGGTCAGTCGCGGAGGCCCAGAAGGGCGTCCCTACCCATTCCTATCACCACGATAGCACAAATTGGGACGGAACGGGTGACATTTTGTCTACTGTTATCGCATAAAATCGGGAGGAAGAAGAATAATTCCACCACAGAGGCACAGAGAACACAGAGGGGGTGAAAAAGAAGTCGAACCGCCATGACGGCAAGATCATACGGAGGGATTGGGAACTTTCAGTGCAAGCGCAGAGGTTATGACAAGGGTTGGGAGAGGTCTGTGCCACTATCGGGCAAAATGGACTCCAACTGCTCGATCAAGATGGGAATGCTGTGCGTGGCGGTATCCCAGACCACATCCAGACTGACCCGGTGGTAGTGGTGGATGACGAAGTTCCGCATCCCGATGATGTCTTTCCAGTCGATCTCCGGATACTGCTGGCGAGTTTCAGCAGTGACCTGTGAAGCGGCTTCGCCGATCAGGGCTATGGCATGGCGCACACCGTTGGCGACCAGATAGTCGTCCAGATCGGGGCGCGTCTTGCCCGCGAGCGCCAGTTGCAGGCTGCAGGCTTCATCCAACATATCCAGCAGGCGGGTGCGGTCAAACTCGTTCATAGATCAGGCGGGCGCTCCGCAGGATGGGGATTCGGGTGTGGCGGCTGAGGGCATCCGGCATCGACAGTTCGACAGCGCGGCCCAGCAGCGCGGAGAGTTCGTCCTGGATGGAGACGATCTTCCAACCGGGGATGTGCGCCGGATCGAACTCCACCAGCACATCGACATCGCTATCCGGGCGGAAATCCGGGCGCAGCACCGAACCGAACAGCCAGAGCCGCGTGATGTGGTGCTTGAGGCAGAAGGCAGCGATCTGGTCGGCGGGAATATGGACGGCGGTCTGAACGGGCAGGCTGGTCATGGCATCAACCTCCACCGCACATTATAGCCGGAAATCGCGGGGAGGTGGACAAGACAAATACGAATTGAACCACAGAGACACAGAGAACACAGAGATCATACGGAGGGGGTGGACAAGAAAACGAACCGCAAAAACGCAAAGGGCGCAAAGGAAATACAATTGAACCGCAGAGACGCAGAGGACGCAGAGATCATACGGAGGGGGTGTGAAAGAAAACGAACCGCAAAGGACGCAAAGAAGGGGGTTTGAACCGCAGAGGACGCAGAGGACGCAAAGATCATACGGAGGGGGTGAATAGGGATGAGGGGGGTGTAGGTTGGGGAAAGGCGGATGCGGGAGCGTGGCAGGGCGACCTGAAGATGCGAGACATCGTTTTTCACGAGGATGATTGGGGGTAGAGAGGTTGATTAGAGATGCGGGGTGGGGATGGAAAATTGGGTGGGAATTTCCCTTTGGCAGAGGCGCGATGACCGGGTACAATGAAATTGACTCGGCCAATGAATTATGTTAATCTTCGTCAAGTTTATTTGTGCCATTTGGCACAAACTCCGTTTTGGGAGTGATCGATGACCCTTAACGAATTTGCCCCCATCGGCGCGATGATCTTTTTCGCGGTGCTGGTCGCCTTCATTGTGTTGATCATCTCGCGGCTGTTCGGCCCACTGCGGCCATCCGCCCGCAAAGCGGCTCCTTACGAAAGCGGCATGAAGCCCATCGGCCCCGGCACGCGCCGCCTGCCGGTCAAGTTCTACCTGGTCGCGGTGCTGTTCATTATTTTCGACGTGGAAATCATTTTCTTTCTGCCGTGGGCAGTGCAGCTCCGCGAGCTGGGGGTGTACGGTCTGGCGGTCATGGGTGTGTTTCTATTCATATTGACGGTTGGGTTCATCTATGAGTGGAAAAAGGGAGCGCTGGAATGGGAATAAGCTCAAAACTCGGCAATCTGGGCGTGGTGACGACCACGCTGGATCAGGCGATCAACTGGGGTCGGAATGGCGCGATGTGGCCGCTGCTGTTTGGGCTGGCCTGCTGCGCTATCGAATACATGGCGACCCAGGCTTCGACGTATGATCTTTCGCGCTTCGGGATGGAATTGAACCGCGCCAGTCCGCGCCAGGCGGATCTGTTGATCGTTTCCGGGCGGCTGACGCGCAAGATGGCGCCGGTCATCCGCCAGCTTTACGACCAGATGGCAGCCCCGAAGTGGGTGATTTCGATGGGGGACTGCGCGTCATGCGGCGGCGTGTACAACAATTACGCGCTGGTGCAGGGCGTCGATGAAATTATCCCGGTGGATGTGTATGTGGCGGGATGCCCGCCGCGCCCGGAACAGCTTTTGCACGGGATCATGACGCTGCACGAGAAGATCAAGGGCGACAGCATCCGCGATTGGGCCGCGCCCGTCGTGGCTGATCCGATCCGCATCTAAATGGCGCAGACGGGAGCAGCACGCTGCGCCCCTACATGTCGGATGAACTACCTCTAATGAATGTCGCCGGAGCATGGACATCCGGCTGCGAGGACGAACGATGAGCATTCCCCAACCTCTTGATCCGGCAGCGGCGGTAAAGGCGGCCT
>JAEUQZ010000355.1 GCA_016788965.1 Anaerolineae bacterium
GTAGAACATGTGATAGGCCTGCTCGCACTCCGGCGGGACGACGGGCAGCCGGACGTGCTGCGCGGCGGCCCAATCCGCCAGACGGCGGTTGTACGTCTCCCAGATGTCACGGCGGCGGGATTGGATGGCCTGGCGCTGTTCAAGTTGGGCGTAGAGGAAAGCTGCCAGCATCTCCGACGGGAGGTAACTCGATCCCACGTCCACCCAGGTGTACTTATCGACCTGACCGCGGAAGAAGCGGCTGCGGTTGGTCCCTTTTTCGCGGATGATTTCGGCGCGTTCGCTGTAGGCCGGATCATTGATGACCAATGCGCCGCCTTCGCCGCAGGTGAAGTTCTTGGTTTCGTGGAAGCTCTGGGTGGCTAACGCGCCGATGGCTCCCAACGGACGCCCTTTGTACTTCCCAAACAAGCCGTGGGCGTTGTCTTCGACCACGACCAGACCCCGCGCCTCGGCCAGCGTCATGATGCTGTCCATGTCGCAGGCGACGCCCGCATAATGCACCGGAACAATGGCGCGGGTGCGTGGGGTTATCAAGCGTTCAAGCTGGCGTTCATCCAGGTTGAGGGTATCCGGTCGAATGTCGGCGAAGACCGGGCGGACGCCGCGCAGCACAAAAGCATTGACCGTCGAGACAAAGGTGAACGAGGGGAAGATCACCTCGTCGCCAGGCTTCAAGTCGATTAGCAGCGCGGCCATTTCCAGCGCGTGGGTGCAGGAGGTCGTCAGCAGCACTTTGGCCGCGCCGAGTTCGGCCTCCAGCAGCGCATGGGCGCGTTTGGTGAACGTGCCATCCCCAGAGAGATGCCCTTGCTCGATCACCTCGGCGACATAGCCCATTTCCGTGCCCACCTGGGGCGGCTTATTGAAAGGAATCCGGTAGCCGCCATAAGGCTGAGGCATCTGTTCTTGTAGCGTAAGATGACTGGACATGATCCTCACCGGCAATCCCGCGAACGATCCTGCTAGACACACTGTTATCCTGCTTCATAAGTGTGCAGTGAAGTTGGGATATTGGCTAGTGCCTTATCTACGGCCATAGATGCTGTAATCGCCGAATTTTTCAAGCAGGACAAACGCATTCTTCACGTCTTCGTCCGCATAGATACTAGTCCACTCAGCGAATGGACCAATGATTAGATAGCTTGGGTTCGCCTGGAGCAGATCATACTCGAGAGAAAATGTGGTTTGATCGTGCGAAAACTGACGGATTGCCTCGAAGAGGTAGTTCTGTGGAGGATGGTGAATCCGGCCCAAATCTCCAACAAAAGCATCAAGCTGCCAATCCCAACTTTCGATGACCGCATCAGCGGGGATCATCTCGCGCACACAAGCAATGGTCTCGTTGAATCCATTAGGCCGCGGCTCGCTCAGAAAGGGCAACACATTCCACACAAACAGGACTGCGAGCAGCGCTCCCATCAGAAAATTGGGTCGAATTGGCAAGTACGCGCCAACCCACTGGGCGAACTTCCATGAAATGCTTCCAGCGACCATCGATGCAAGCAGCAGTCCAAAATAGCTGTAACGAGGCCATCCCACTGACCACATGGCATACCAGCCAAGTGTAAAGAGAATGATGATGCCGACCGCAATCTCGGCCTGGGCGACGGGTTGTTGCAGCCAATCACGGCGCTGTAAATGTCGCGTGGCGTAGAAGATGCTGACCAACATCAGTATTGAAATCATCAGAGCCGATGAAGATGGAGCAGGCAGGAACAAATCCGTCAATATGTTTGTGCGGATAGCATCGAGCAGCAGCACCGTGTTCTGCGCGCGGATATCGGGCGGTGTCAGCAGGTTCCCCACCAGCATCCATCCGCCGACCACAGATAGTATAGCGGCGAGGATTACGCCCTCGTGAAAAAGGTTCCTTCGTAAGAACATGATTCGAAAGCCAATCACAACCATCAAGGCAGGCACAAGCGGTACGGCAATTTGTGTCTTGGATAACAGCCCCGCACCAATGAGCGCACCTGCCCATATCGATTTCCACCACAATGGTCTCTCAAACTGGCGCAACCAGACGAACAACCCCAGCAAGATGAGACCTACGGCAGTCGATTCGCTGAGTACCTGGCGACTGAGCAAGATGAAGTTGACATCACCTAGACTCGGAAAAAGCAGTGCAATGCCACTGATGAAAACCGCTGTTGGGTGTCCGTATAGATAGCCAGCTAAACGATATAAGGCATATGCACTCATCACTCCGAAGGCCACGCTGATCAGCCTGGCCTGAACCAGTCCAACCCCCAATACCTTGAACGCCAACGCGGTTAGCCCCAGATCGACCGGCCCCGACGATGTACCTGGATCAAAGGGGATAAATCCATCGAGCGTAAGCGTTCCATAGACGCCGTACCGCATCAAGGTATAGGCAGCATTCATCTTGTAACCCTCGTCGAACCATGCCGAAGGTTTCGTATCCAACCTGATCAACAGTAGGGGCAGGATTGTTAGCAGCAATGCCGCGAAAGCCAAATGGCGGCGCAGCAGACCAACCGGAATTACACTCTTGGTACACATCAGATAGTCTCCAGAGACACGCATCGCAATCGGTACCCTTTTGTCAGAATTGGCAGCACCGATTTCGAGAAACGGCATGACAGTCTTGTCAACCAGAAGGGCAGCTATTCACAAGAAGAAATGCAGGAGAGTGAGCGCAATAGTGTGGCATAAACCAGCGCGGAAGGGATGTTTCTTTCTGACAGTACCCCGCTGATTGCCTTTGACACTCTAACTATAGAATCCATGCCCTTGCGCTTACCTAAAACTCTCACTTCCAGTCATATCCATCCACAACCGCTGTGCTTTGACGCCGCCTCATCCCGCGTTATAATCAAAGCAACTTGTCATCACAAGATGACACCAGCCTTAAAACAGTTCTTAAACAGGTTAATTCAGCCTTGTATTCGCCAAAAGATGTTCATGCCTGTTTGCCCGATATGTGCAACCCCAGACCGGGAAGTTGACGCCGCGTCCCATGCCGGGTGCGGACTGAGTTCACATCGCCCAACGCACCGAAAGGAAGGAGACTTCGCCCATGTCAGCTCGGAATGTTCCGGCGGATGCCCCAGGAGGAACCTGGCTCAGGAACGCCTTATCCCGCAACCGCCTGCTTGAACTCCTGCCTTTCATCCTGCTGACTATCGTCCTGATCCTGCTGGCGCTGTTCGTGCCGAATTTCTTCAATTCGCGCAACATCATCAACATCTTCGTACAGGCATCCACGCTGGGGCTGATGGCTATCGGCATGACGGCCGTGATGATCAGCGGCGGCATCGACCTATCGATCCCTTCGGTGATGGCCCTCAGCGCCATCGTTGGGGCGATGCACCTGCGCGACGGCGGCACGATCCTCGTCAGCAGCCTGCTGATGCTGCTGGTGGGCAGTCTGGCAGGCTGCATCAACGGCTTCGCCGTGGCCTACCTGAAGATGATCCCCTTCGTCGTCACCCTGGCAATGATGACCATCGCCACCGGAACCTCGATCTGGATCACCAATTCGGTCAGCGTCCCGGTTGTCTCTGAAGACCTGTTCAGTCTGGTGCTGGATCGCACGCTGGGCATCCCCCGCCCGATCATCATCATGGCGGTCATGGCGATCATCGCCACCATTCTGATCCGCCGCAGCCTGTTCGGGCGCTGGCTGTACGCCGTCGGCATCAACGCCAAAGCCGCCCGCGTCTCCGGCATCCCGGCGACGCGCGTCATCTTCGGGACGTATGTGGTCTCCGGCTTCTTCGCCGGGCTGACGGCCATCATCCTCTCCGCGCGGCTCGGCTCGGCCTCGGCCAACATGGGCAATGACGGCGTGGTGCTGGATATTGTCAGTTCGGCGGTGGTCGGCGGCGTCAGCATTTACGGCGGCGTAGGCGGGCCGCTGGGGGCGGTGCTGGGGGCGATCTTCATCACGGTCATCAGCAACAGCATGAACATGATGCAGGTTTCGTTCTTCACCAGCCTGATGACCAAAGGCGTGGTCATCATCGCCTTCGTCTTCTTTGACTCCCTGAAGAAACGCTAGGACAGCACCATGGGCAATCCTTACCTCACCATGCAGGGGATCACCAAGCGGTTCCCCGGCGTCACCGCCCTCAAAGATGTCTCCTTCCAGGCCTATCCCGGCGAGGCGATGGCGCTGATCGGCGCCAACGGCGCCGGCAAAAGCACGCTCATGAACGTCCTGGGCGGCGTCATCCGCGCCGACAGCGGCGAACTCCAGATCGGCGGGAAGCGCGTCGAGATCGACTCGCCCCTCTCGGCCACGGCCAACGGCATCGCCTTCGTGCATCAGGAGATGGCAATGCTCCCGACCATGACGGTCGCCGAGAACCTCCACATCAGCCAGTTCCCGACGCGCGGTGGACTCATCCAGACCGGCGAGACCGCGCGGCGCAGCGCCGAAGTCCTGCGGCGGATGGGCTGCAAGTTCACGCCGGAGACGCGGGTGCAGTTCCTCAGCACCGGCGACCGCCAGATGGTGGAGATCGCCCGCGCCCTGCTCACCCGCCCCAACATTGTCATCTTCGACGAACCCACCTCATCGCTGACCAGCCGCGAGAAAGCCCGCCTGTTCGAGGTGATCCGCTCGCTCAAGGCCGAAGGCGTGACCATCATTTACATCACCCACTTCCTGGATGAAGTCTTCCAGATCTGCGAACGGGCCACGGTGCTGCGCGGCGGGGAAACGGTCGGCTCCGGGATACTCAAGGACCTCACGCCCAATGCTATCGTCCAGATGATGATCGGCGACATCGGCGTCGAAGTGCACCAGAAGCGCGAGACGGCCGCGACCGCCGAACCGATCCTGCGCGTCCGCAATCTGAGCCGCAAGGGCGCCCTGCGCGACATCAGCTTCACGCTGCACAAGGGCGAAGTCCTCGGCCTGTGGGGGCTGCTCGGTTCGGGCCGCACCGAGGTCGCCCGCGCGGTGATCGGCCTCGATCCCATCGACAGCGGGCAGGTCGAAGTGCGGACAGATGGCGCTGGGCTGCGACCGATCAGACCGGCGCAGGCGCAGCGCTGGATCGGCATGATTACCGAAGACCGCCGCAACGAAGGCCTGCTGCTGTCGATGTCGGTCAAGAACAACATGTCGCTCGCCAATCTGCGCGGGCTGGTCAACCGCTGGCTGCTGGTGCGCGGCGATGAAGAAACCCGTCGGGCGCAGGAATTCGTGGATCGCCTCAACATCATCATCTCCAATCTGCGCCAGCCGGTCAGCACCCTGAGCGGCGGCAACCAGCAGAAGGTCGTGGTCGGGCGCTGGCTCCAGGTCAGCCCGCCGATCATCATCATGGATGAACCCACGCGCGGCCTGGACGTGGGCGCGAAGGCCGAAATCCGCAATATCATCCTGGAACTGGCCGAAGCTGGCAAAGGCGTCCTGGTCATCTCCTCCGAACTGGAAGAGATGATGGCGCTGTGCCAGCGCTACCTGGTGATGAACCGGGGACAGATCGTCCGCGAACTGCCGGGCACGGCC
>JAEUQZ010000356.1 GCA_016788965.1 Anaerolineae bacterium
AAATGCGTTGCCCCGCTTGCACGGCCAGGTGAGCGGGGCAACTGTCTCAGCTCAGGAAGAGAGCGATAAGACCTTGATGAAGTTGCTGAAGCATGGCCGTGCTTGTATGATAGTTGCGAGCTGAGAACGTTTTACGGCGTTCAGGCTACAGGGGACGGCTCTGGTTGGTAGCCTGCCGTCCCCCCCGCAGTAATCTGCTAGACCGGGTTTACCGGAGATCCATCACGGCTTCGATAGCGGCCGGGGTGGTGCGATTCAGGCTCAGCACGGCGCCCGTCGGCGGCTTGATTTCCAGGCTGAAGGGGGTCTTGACGCCCAGGGCGGTTCCCAGAGCGGGGCTTGCGCTCGCGCCAGCGAAGTAGACGGTCAGTTCGGCGCGTTCGCCCTCTTCGAGCATATCGTCGGCATCATTGGCGCCAACCCACTCAACATCCCAGGCCAGGTTGTTTTCATACTGAGCAGCGTCACGATAGCTGACCAGCAGGACACGATTCGCCGCTGCGGCCGTCAGATCGACGGGGTCGCCACCGCTCACCAGACCGAGGGTGAAGACCACGCTGTCAATGGCGGTTCCACCGGTATTGCCGTTGCCAATGATGGTGCCGATGATGGTCATCGAGGACTGGACGCCTTCCAGACCAGCGTAGATGGCGGCCTCGCCCTTTTCTGTCGAAGCGGAACCAGCCGAGAGGATGGCGAAAGCGAACACGGAAGCGACAACGATGAAGGCGATCAGAATAATGGCGGCTTCGAGAGCGGTCTGACCACGCTCGTCACGGTGCATACGGTTCCAGACTGACATGATTTCTCCTCCTGAGAGAGTTTGTTGTTTGCGATTCAATGCTGACAGGCGATCAGGGTTGGTGAATGCGTTCGAGTTGGTTTGGCCGTCGTCTCCTTGTCTGCGTTGATGTACCATTTAGGTTGCTCACAAATTTCTGTTTGCGCTTATCTTTTTCAAAGGTAATCCAGGATTCTGAATCCATTAATTAAGGTTTTGATGAATTCACAAGGCTTGGAATATTTTCACGAAAGATTCACAAATCCAGAGCGCGTTTTCCCCTTGAGATGCCCGGATTGCTGGTATTGTGGCGATCACCTGCCTGTAATATATCGAACTTACCCGTAACAAAATCACCGAGATTCGGCGACAGAAGCGCAATATAATCGGAAATCCTGTAATTAATGTTTTTGCGCTCATGGGCTTCTCAGTGGGGGCTTACGGTGGGTTTATCGCGGCTGGCTATACTGCCCGCGTGTTCTTAAGGGAATTGGGATGCTTGTGCATGAGGGCAATGATGAACCGAGATGTACTCCGTCAATTTGTGAACATTGTGGCGCTGGTCGCCACGGTGATTGTGAATGGCCTCTCGCAGGGGCTGCCGCTGAATGGGCAGACGCCAGCGCAGATTTCCAACCGGCTGCCGATCCTGTTCGTGCCGGATAACTACGTGTTCAGCATTTGGGGGCTGATCTATACGCTGCTGATCGGGTTCGTGGTCTACCAGGCGCTGCCCTCGCAGCGGGAGAACCCGACGTTCCGTAAGATCGGCTACTGGTTCGCGCTGTCGTGCGCAGCCAACATTGGCTGGATCTTCCTGTTTCATTGGAATCAGTTCGGCTGGAGCGTGCTGGCGATGCTGGCACTGTTGGGTTCGCTGCTGATGATCTACATGCGGATCGGGATCGGGGTAACGGCAGTACGCGGGGCGATGCGCTGGTGGGTGCATACGGCTTTCAGCGTGTATCTGGGCTGGATTACGGTGGCGACGGTAGCGAACATCGCCTACGCGCTGTTCGACGCGGGCTGGAACGGCTTCGGCATCAGCGGTGAGGTGTGGACCGTGGTGATGCTGATCGTGGCGACGGGGATCACCGGGTTCATGGTGCTGATGCGCCGGGACTGGGCATATTCGGCGGTGATTATCTGGGCGCTGATCGGGATTGTGGTCAAGCAGGCGGGGACGCCGGTGGTGGCGACTACGGCTGGGATCATGGTCGCGGCGGTGCTGGCCGCGCTGGCTGCGCGGTTCCTGCTGAACCGTCCGCAGGGTGGGGCAGGGAAGCTCACGGGGGCAGCGGCGTAGGTTATGAGGTTGCTGGGCGACCCGCCGGGTCGTCCCTACAGGAGAAGACCGATGGGCGGCGAGGGAGCCGCCTTCATCTATCAGGAAGAGGTATCGATGACATCGAATCCGCCTCGGTTACAGGTTGGGGACAAAGCCCCGGTCATCACACTGGCCGATCCGCAGGGGCAGGTGGTGACGCTGGATGAGCGCGTGTGGTCACAGGGGCCGACGCTGATGAGCTTTCTGCGGCACTTCGGCTGAATACACTGCCGGAACCGGATGGCTCAGTTGGAGCTACACAAGGATGATTTGCGGGCGGCCGGGTTGAAACTGCTGGCCGTAGGGTTGGGTGAACCGAAACACGCGGAACGGTACTGCGGGAAGCTGGCACCGAGCCTGACGTGTTTCGCGGCGACGAGCAACGACCCGTACACGGCCTGGGGGCTGCGACGGGGGACGGTGGGCGAGATGCTGGGGACGGGCTTCCAGTTGATGGGGGCGACCCTCAAGGCGATGCGGAACGGGCAATCCCAAGGGGAAACTACGGGGGATGTGCAGATGCTGCCGGGCACGTTCATCGTGGATCAGGCCGGGATTATCCGGTACGCCTATTACAGCGCCTACGCGGGGGACGACCCGGAAATCCCGGTGCTGGTGGAAGCGGCGAGGGGGATAGGGGTTCGGGGTTAGGGACTGGGGATCAGGGGTTCGGAAGGCTGGTTGGGGAGGATACCCGGCCAGCTTTTTATTTCGTAGTTGATAGTTTATAGTTGATAGAAAAATGCAGTGATAGATGAGACATGATAAGAATGAGAATGTGAGAAGCTTGAGAATCCGGGGGTGATACACTCTTGCGACCTCCGGCAGAAGTGCCATTCCGTCCGCCATTTGGTGACACATCCGCATGTTCTGAAGTGATCCTCACGGGAAGAAATCCCGATTTTGTGGCGGAAATGGCGGCAATGCCTGACACGCCATCCACGCCATTTTGTGTCAGTGAAGCCGATAGCCATTCGCTTTTAGCTGATAGCCAGAGCAGACGAAATGTCCGAAATGTCGGTCATGCCGGACGGACATATTGGCACAAATGGCGGCAATTGCAGCAGTTGCAACATGGCAATTGGCGGCAAAGTCCTTGCATGTAAGGCACTGATGGCTCCGATTTGCTGCAAAACCCGCAAATGCTGCAAATGCAAATGGCGCGAAAAGTTGCAACTGTTGAAAATGTTGCAGTTGCAACTGCGTGAATCCTGCAACAACGATGGGATGCGATAGTCGTGTCCTACAGGTTGTGAAAGTGCGGCGGGGGCAGCGGCGGACGCCTCCCTGAAGGGACTTCCTTCGGTCGCAGAAGGGCGTCCCTACCAACCCGCGTATTTCCACGATAGCACAAAATGGGGCGGAAAGGGTGACATTATTGTCACTCTTTGGTGTCTCTTGCATGTTTGAATACCTGTTCTCTCAAGGTTAGGGAAAACTGATCGGCAGGGGATAGAAGACGGGGATCAGGGAAGATAAAAACCAAGATTGCTGGCTCTCGTGAAGTGCTAATGCGTTTTCCGGGTTATGAAAGCGGAATGTGATCGATTTGGGATTTGACAGCAGGCTAATAGGAACTATCGCATGTTGAATTCGTGACAAGAGCTAATACGTGTCATGACTATGGCTGGATATACTAGAAAACGGTCTGCAAAGTGTTGTGTTCTAGGTGTCGGAGTAGAGAAAAATGAAGCCGATCAAGCGAGCTGCTCAAGTCGGATTTGTCACGCTACTGATCGGACTCCTATTCTTCGGGATGATAAAAACAGACGTAGGTGAAGCAAACGCCCAACTAGATGCAACCGCCCAACAGCAAACTGCTGACGCAATGATCGCGCAGATGTTTGCTGGAACTCAGACGGCATTGGCACCTGCTGTCACATCTACGCTTACCCCTGACTTAACCCCAACACCAGTTCCCCTGGTTATACCGGCTCCAATCATCATTTCGATCAAGGATTTCAGCAGTGTCGAAGACGTCGTGACATTGATTAACGCCTTGTCAGTGTCTGCTTCAAGTTCCGTGCAGGTTAACTTCAGCATTGCCCCTGCGAGTCCGGTGGCATGGGAATACCTAGTGGTGACTCACTACAGATATGATGATGGGAGCAATTCACCGCAGGACTATTTCCGCGCTGAAACGGAAGCCGTGATATCTGACGGGCTAAGGAATTTGATTGAAGGACTCAGACCCGGCGTAGACAACCCGTATCCAATTTTCAGCGCGGCGGGGGCAGAAGGTTGGGAATTGATGCCGGTCAGCGAGCTATCTGGTTTCGGCAGCGGTCCCAATTTTCCGATCACGGCCGGCACTGCTCGTTACGTCTTTAAGCGTCCTGTCTATTAGTCTGTTTTTACGGCCCAACCAGGGCTTCAGAATCACAGGGAATCAGCACATGTTTCGGCATACCCGTCTTCCGAGCCATCTGTCTATTGCTGCCTTGTTTGTGTGCGCTGCGGCGTTCCTATTCAGTATCCGCTTTGGGCCACCTGTCAGCGCTCAAATCGATCCTACTTCGCAACAGGGAACAATGGATGCATTGGTTGCAACGCAGTTTGCTGCTGCACAAACGGCAACTGCTCAAGCGGAGCAACTCAACCTACTGCCAAATTCGGTGACAGAAACACCCAATGCGGCACTGCAAGATCAACTCCCCCAAATCATCACAGCGACTCCATCTGGTATATCTGTAACTGCGTCAGGCTCGACCATCGTTGTGAATTCACTCGACGATGATCCACGAGGATGCCCGCGCAAATGCACATTCCGCAGCGCGGTTCTCACCGCCAAGTCAGGGGATACCATCGCATTCGATCCCACGTTGGCTGGCACAATCATTCTGGCTCAACCCATCACACTCGATAAAGACCTGACGATTGTGGGAACAGAGAATGATCAGATCATCTTCGCGGGAAAGGATGCACAAATCACTCTGTTGGTCGTGGACATAAGCGTCCGTGTCACTGTATCGCATATCACCTTCAGAGATGCTGAGGGAAGCGATCAATCGGGCGTGAACAGCCGCTCTGCGATCAATTCCCAGGGAACGGTGGTGCTGACCGATGTGCGGTTTGAGCGGTCATCACTCTATACAAGCGGCATGCTTGAAGCGCAGCGTGTCACTTTCACTGGGAATCAAAGTCTGGCGTTGTTTGTGAGTGGCACAGCACTGATTCAGGACAGCGCCTTTTCCAACGCCAGCGTTTCGACGAATGGAGCCTATTCGGCTTATGGAACAGGCTGTCTTATCAGCAACCGAGGCAATCTGGTTTTGGAAAACGTCCTGATCGAGGACAATATCTGCGATGGCGA
>JAEUQZ010000357.1 GCA_016788965.1 Anaerolineae bacterium
GCAGGGCATTGCTGCGCTGCACCCAGGCTTGGTTCAGGAACCATTGTGCAACCATGCGCCCCCCTTACTTCTTGCGCTCGATCAGACGACCTTCACGGCGTCCGATCTCTTCCAGACGGTTCAGCAGCCAGAACGCCGCCACGATGAAGATGGCCGCCATCACGGCCAGGATGACTATCGAGACGGACACAGGCAGAAAGCCCTGTGCAGTCGCCTCGCCGAAGATCAACTGGCGCATCGCGTCCATGCCCAACGTGAGGGGAATGATCGATGCGAACGTCGCCACGGCTCCACCCAGTGATTTGACCGGGAAATACATGCCGGAAAGCAGATAGATCGGCTCCTGGAGCAGATTCGAGAAGTGCCACGCTTCCCGGCCTGCGGCCAGATAGATCGAGGCGAACATCATCCCCATGCCGTACAGCGCGGCCAGAGTCAGCATGAAGACGACCACCAGTAGCGGCAAGCTCTGAATGCTGTAGCTGACATTGAACAGCAGCGACCCCAGCACGAGAATGACCACGGCTCGCGTGGCGGTCATGACGATCCCGCCCACGGCCATGCCCAGCAGGATTGCCATCATTGGCGCTGGGGACAGCACATACACTTCCAGGTTGCCGTCGTTCTTGTCCCAATACAATTGGCTTGCCATCGACCACAGGACATTCAACCAGAAGGCCGTCATCGCCCCACCGACGATGACGAAACCGATGAACTCTTCCGGGGCGCCGATGGCTCGATAGACGTAGACATACGAAATGGTCGCCATGAACGGCAGCACCGTCTCGAAGAACATCCAACTGCGCTCACGCGCCGCGCCTACTACGCGGGGATATGCCCGCGCCCAGATCGAATTCCAGAACAGGCGCAGACCGACTGCCTGATGAACCCGCTGGTAGCTCATTGCGCTGCTCCATTTCGCTTCGAGGTGTCCTCGTCCAGGCGGCGGCCCACCAGTTGGATGAATACATCTTCCAGCGTCGGGGCACGCTTCTCCAAAGAGATCAAATTGGAACCACGGCTGCTCAAATGCCCGATGACCCCACCCAATACCGACTCTTCCGCCAGGATGAGCGAGAGTTCGGTATAGCCCTCGTGTTCCGATGCGGTGACGCGCCGCACACCTGGAACAGACTCGATCATGGCGTCTTGGTTGGGTTTCGGCCCAAGCAGACTAACTTTAAGGTTGAAGACTGCATCTTTCTGCAAGCGGTGTTTGAGGTTGGCCGGAGTATCGCAGACCAGCACCTTGCCGCTGTCCACAATCGCCAGCCGATCACACAGTTCATCAGCCTCTGCCATGTAGTGCGTCGTGAGCAGCAGCGTCCGCGAGGGAACCTCCCGCATCCAGTCCTTGACGAAGCCGCGCACTTCCCGCGCAGCCGTCACGTCCAGCCCCAACGTCGGTTCATCCAGGAAGATCACGCTGGGGTCGCTCAGGAACCCGCGCACAAAGTTCATCTTCTGGCGCAGCCCGGTCGAAAGGTCGGAAATCTTCGCCCGTTTGCGATCCGCGATCCCCACGACGGCCAGCAGTTCATCGATCCGCTTTTGCGCCGTGGCCGTATCCAGGCCGTAGAAACGCGCGAACATCCACAGGTTCTCTTCGATGGTCAGCAGCCCATAGCCGCTGGTTTCACCGCCGCTCACCATGCTGATGCGCTGGCGAATCTGGAACACGTCTTTGGTGACATCCCGCCCTTCCACCAGCGCGACTCCGCTGGTCGGCAGCAGCAGGGTCGAGAGTATTTTGATGAGCGTCGTCTTACCCGCCCCATTCGGCCCCAAGAGGCCGAACAACTCCCCCTGCTCGACTTCTAGATTGACCCCCTCCAGCGCCACAAGCTGTTTGGCATCGCCCTTCTTCTTTGGGCCGCGAATCTTGTAGATGCGCCCCAAATCCTTCGTCTGGATCGCCAACGCCTGGGCCATAATGGACACCTTCCTTCATGAGGTCGAAGAGCGGCAGTCGCTCCATTCTAATGGATCGAATAACCATCTTTAAGGGTCAAAAGAGATATTAAAAGCTCAAAAGGAAACCTAAGAGATCACCCACCATGCAATGTAGCACGTGACTCGTGCTGCTTACTCGATTCTAGCTTATCTGTTCTAAGCGTCAATTGAACCATTGACCAGAAGTGGTTTAATCCGATGGTCTATGGGCGACGAGGCCGTGCGGTATAATCGGCGAATTGATGTCCCTTTGGATACACCATGCAGGATGTGTGACTTGGCAGACACGAAACAGAAGATCACCGTTGAAGACCTGTGCCGGATCACCCTGGTTGAAGACCCTCGAATCAGCCCCGATGGAGCTTGGGTCGCCCATGTCCAGGTCACGGTAGACCGGCTCGACAACGGCTACAAACGCAATATCTGGCTGACCCGCTTGGCCGATGGCAAAACGCTCCAACTCACCCGCAGCGGCAAGGATACCCAACCGCGCTGGAGTCCCGATGGTCAGACGCTGGCCTTTGTCTCGGCGCGTGACGACAAATCACAGGTCTACCTGCTGCCCATCACCGAGCCAGGCGGCGAAGCCCGTGCCCTGACCGCGCTGCCTAATGGAGCCACCAGCCCGGCCTGGTCGCCTGATGGACACTGGATGGCGTTTCTATCGCCGATGAACGCCACCGAACGCGCTAAAGAAGATCGCCGCGAGGAAGACCACAAACCGGCCGATAAACTCGACGCCAAACAGCGCAAAGAACGGCGCGACCAGGATGAGAGCCAACGTTGGGACCCGCGCCCCGCCTGGCGCATCCCCTACCGATCTGGGACGAGTTTCCTCAGCGACCGCTTCAATCAAATCTATGTCATGCCCACGACCGAAGGGCTGGACAAAGATCAATCCCGCCCTCGCCGTCTGACCAGCGCCGACGCCGATCACGAAGCGCCGCAGTGGACACCGGACGGCCAGTTCATCCTGACCGCCCGTATCGGTAATCCGCAGGGTGATGAACCCTGGCGCTGGAGCAATCTGTACCGGGTGCGCGTCGCCGATGGCAGTCATGAACAACTGACGGATGAAACCTTCAGCAGTTTCAATCCAACGGCCTCGCCCGATGGCCGCTGGATCGCGTTTGTGCGGCTCCCGCGAGAGCGGCTGAGCGAGCGCATGTCGCGGCTGGCCGTGATGCCCAGTGCGGGCGGCGAGATTCGTGACCTGAACCTCGCCTTCGACCGTGCGGTGTACCAGTACAAATGGTCGCCGGATGGCAGCAGCCTTTATTTCACTTGCGCCAACGCCGGGCGTCTTGAACTCTACCGTGTAGACCCGGATACCGGAACTTTCAGCGCAGCCGCCAGCGGCGAGATTCACATCGAGACGTTCGACGTACACCCCCAAGCCGGCCTGGTCATGAACGTCAGCACCCCGGCCAACCCGTCCGAGCTTTATCATCAACCCGCCAGCGAACCCCATGCCCGTCCCATCACGCAGATCAATCAGAAATTCCTGGACAGCCTGATCGTTCAGCCTATTCACGAACTGCGCTGGAAGACCACCGATGGAGCCGAGATTCAGGGGTGGTATCTGCTGCCCGTGGACTACGAGGCTGGCAAAACCTATCCCCTGGCACTGAACATCCACGGCGGCCCGCACATCATGTGGGGCCCCGCGATGAAATCGATGTGGCATGAATGGCAGCTTCACGCGGCTCGCGGTTACGTCGCCTTCTTTACCAACCCACGCGGCAGCGATGGCTACGGCGAAGCCTTCCAGATGGCGCTGCATTCGCAGTGGGGCACGCTGGCTACGGGAGATATCCTGAGCGGCGTCGATGCCCTGCTGGAAAGGGGTTTCGTTGATCCACAGCGGATCGCCGTTACCGGAGGCTCCTACGGCGGCTACATGACCACCTGGCTGATCGCCCACAGCGACCGTTTTGTCGCGGCGGTCGCCCAGCGTGGGGTATACAACCTCCTCAGCTTCAGCGGGACGACCGACATCGTGAGCTTCGTCCAATCCGAGTTCGGCATGGATCCCTGGGAAGACCCCATGTTCCTGTGGGAAAGCTCGCCGCTGGCCCACGCCCACAAGATCAAGACCCCCCTGCTCCTGATTCACGGTGAGAACGACTTCCGCGTGCCCATCGCCGAGTCGGAGCAGATGTTCACCTACGTTCGCCGCAATGGAGGAACCGTCCGCCTGCTGCGCTTCCCCCGTGAAGGCCACGAGATGACCCGAACCGGCGAACCGGAACACCGTATCGCCACCCTGACCCACATGCTCGAATGGTTCGACCGTTCCTGCTATCCCCAAACCGATTCCGTTGATTCAAAGGAGTAGGCTGATGCGTACCCCGACCATGCTCGAACGCGCCCGCCAGATCGAAGATCAGATCATTGCCTGGCGGCGCGACATCCACATGCACCCCGAACTGACCTTCCAGGAATTCCGCACGGCGCGGCTTGTTGCCGATACGCTCCGCGACATGGGCATCGAAGTCGAGACCGGGGTCGGCAAGACCGGAGTCGTTGCCCGGATCGGCGAGGGACGCCCCGCCGTGGGCATCCGCGCCGACATGGACGCGCTGCCTATTCACGAAGCCAACGATGTGCCCTACGTATCGCAGAATCCCGGCGTGATGCACGCCTGCGGGCATGACGCCCATACCGCCATTCTGCTCGGCGTTGCCAGGATGCTCAACGAAATGCCGGATCGTCCGGCAGGCGAGTTCCGTCTGCTGTTCCAACCTTCGGAAGAGGCCGAGGATGCCGAAGGCAAGAGCGGCGCTATGCGGATGATCGAAGATGGCGCGCTGGAGAATCTCGACAACGTGATCGCCC
Organism: Anaerolineae bacterium; assembly: GCA_016788965.1. GTDB lineage: Bacteria > Chloroflexota > Anaerolineae > Aggregatilineales > Phototrophicaceae > CFX2. The sequence goes on from JAEUQZ010000357.1 coordinate 4,792, forward strand.
TGCACGTCGCCAGCGGGGAAGAGTCCGGCAAGGTCGAGATTTCGAGCGGCTTCGCCTGTGCCTCGGTGGACTCGTTCACGGCCACCATCCAGGGCGAAGGCTGCCACGGCGCCTATCCACATTATGGCATCGATCCGATCTTCATCCTGGCGCAGGTCATCAATGCCATCCACGGCATCCGCGCCCGGCGCATCGATCCAGTGCATCCCGCCGTCATCTCGGTTGGGGCTGTGCATGGCGGCGACGCCGATAACGTCATTCCGAGTGAAGTGCATCTGCGCGGAACCATCCGCAGCTACGATGACGAAACCCGTCAGCAGCTTTGGGCTGAACTGGAAAAAGCCTTTGCCGTCTCCCGCGCCTTTGGCGGAGACTACACGCTCAACATCAAGAAGAGTTACCCCTCGCTCTATAATGATCCCGCTGTCTCCGATCTGATCGAGACCGTGGCCGTTGATCTCCTGGGGCGCGAAGGATTGGCCCCGAAAAACCTGGGCATGGGCGCGGAGGACTTCAGCTACATGGCCCGCAAAGCGCCCGGCGCGATGTTCAGCCTGGGAGCCAAACTGGACAGCATGAACCGCCCACATCACAGCCCGGTCTTCGACCTGAACGAGTCGTCCTTCG
>JAEUQZ010000358.1 GCA_016788965.1 Anaerolineae bacterium
CTCGTGGGAAGAAGCCCCCGTGATGATGGGCATGTTCCTGCTGGCCTATCTGCACAACCACAACGCCGGCTTCCCGGTTGGCGGCTCGCTGGAATTCGCCCGCGCATTGGAGCGGCGCTATCTGGAACTCGGCGGGCAAATTCATTACGAAGCCCAGGTCGAGAAGATTCTGGTCGAAAATGACCGCGCGGTCGGTCTGCGTCTCTACGATGACTCCATCCATCGCGGCGATGTCGTCATCTCTGCCGCCGATGGCCGGGCGACGCTCTTTGACCTGCTCGATGGCCGCTACCTCGACGGCAAGCTCAAGCGCATGTACGACGGCCACCTGCCCCTGCACTCCCAGGTGCAGATTTCGCTGGGCGTCAACCGCGATTTCAGCGCCGAACCGCACTGGGTCACGCACCTGGTGGAGCAGCCGATCCAGATCATCGGCGAAGACCGCTTCGAGATCGGCGTGAAGCACTACTGCTTCGATCCCAGCCTGGCCCCACCCGGCAAATCGGCGCTGATCGTGATGATCCGCTCGCGCTATGATTACTGGCAGCGCATCTACGGCCGCAAACTCTACGACACCGAGCAGAATCAGGTGTCGGACATCGTCATCGATTTCCTGGAGCAGCTTTATCCCGGCATTCGTCAGGACATCGAGTTCGTCGATGAAGCCACGCCGCTAAGCTACGAACGCTATACCGGCAACTGGATGGGCGCGACCTCCGGTTGGCTCCTCTCGCGGGAGACGATGCCCATGCTCATTCGCGGCGTGAACAAGACGCTGCCCGGCCTTCGTAACTTCTATCTGGCTGGGCAGTGGGTCGAGCCGGGCGGCAGCGTCCCGCTGGCGGCGGCCTCCGGTCGCAGCGTCATCCAGATGATCTGCCACGCTGACGGCAAACCCTTCGAGGCACACATGCCGAAGTGAAGATAGCCCGTCAGCGACTGAATCGCGCAATTGGGTGATCTGTCACAAAAATCGATATAATCAGGAGGTGGGAGTCTTTTCCAGTACCAAAGAAGCTTGCTGTGCTTATCTTCATCAGCTACCGCAAACAGAACCGTCCCCAGGTCGATCAGCTCAGCGCCGACCTCGAAACGCTGGGCAACACCGTCTGGTTCGATAACGAACTCTCTGGCGGCCATACCTGGTGGGATTCGATCCTGGAGCAGATTCGCGCCTGCGATCTGTTCATCTTCGCGCTGACCGAGGAGGCGCTGGCGTCACCGGCCTGCAAGCTGGAATACGAGTACGCCCATAGTCTGAACAAGCGCATCCTCCCGGTGATGCTCGGCGATGTCAACAACAGCCTGCTCCCGCCCGAACTGGCTGTGATCCAGTGGGTGGATTACCGCCAGCGCGATCCGTCTTCGACGCTGCGACTGGGCCGGGCGCTGATGAATCTCGGGCCGGCCGCGCCGATGCCCACGCCGCTCCCCGTTCCACCGGAGCCGCCGCTCTCGCCGTTGGGCAAGATCGGTGATCAGATCGACGATCCGGTGCTGTCACCAGATGCCCAGCGGCTGCTGCTCTCCAAGCTTCAGGACTTCATCGACGACCCCGATACGCGCAAGGATGCGCTGCTGCTCCTGCGCCGTTTTCAGCAGCGCGAAGACCTGATCGTCCGCGTCGCTCAGCAGATCGAGGCGCTGCTGCGCGAGGCTGAACCCGTCTCCGCGCCACTGATTGTGAAGACGGTGCGCCAACCCTCTCTCCCATCCACCCAACCCGCGCGTACCCAACCCGCGTCCCTGCCGGAGACTCGTCCGGCTTCAACGTCGCCCACTGCTGCCAGTGGTTCCCCCACCTGGATGCGTTCCAGGGGATTGTGGGTGCTGCTGGCCGTGGTCGCGGTCTTGATCGCGGCCGCCCTCATCGTGCCCGGACTGTTACGACCGGGTGGTGACACGACATCCAGTGATCCTCTTCTGGCGGGGCCGCCACCCACCGCGACAGGCGATATCATTGCCGCAGCGCCGACCGATAGCCCCACGGCAGTGCCGACCGCGACATCAGACATCGACTCCGATCAGGACGGCGTACCCGACGCGCAGGATGCCTGCCCCACCCAGGGCGACCAGGGAGCGGGCATCGACTCGTCCGGTTGCCCGATCCCGACCGCTGTGCCGGAGCAATCGCACGCCCCGGCAGAACTGGTCGTATGGCTGGCAACATCGACTTTTGACGAGGGCGATCAGGCTTTTCTGGAAGAGATGGCGGCGCGCTGGGCGGCAGACTATGCGCCGGGTTCTAGCCTCAAGATCGTACCGTACAGCGATCCAGGAACGCTGCGAGATGCCTACCTGACTTCCGAGGCAGCCGGCAGCGATCTGCCTGATCTGATCATCAGCTATTCGATACCGGACTTCATGCCCAGCGGAAGAATGACGCCCTGGAACGATCTGGTCGATGTGAACGTCTACAACCAGGCCGTGCTGGAAAACATGCGGATCGATGGTCTCGTCTACGGGCTGCCACTGTGGATCGACAGCAACCTGATCCTGATCTACAACGTGCCGCTGATGAACGAGATAGGCTTCGAGGTTCCCCAAACCTTTGATCGGGTGTTCGAGATCGCCAAAGAAGCGGCCAGTTCAGGACAGATCGGATTCGCCGATTACTTCAACAGCACCTTCTGGTTCCTGCCGATTGCTTACGGTTATGGGGCCAGAATCATCGATGATTCCGGCAATTTCGTTCTGGACACGCGGGAATGGGAGGATGCCTACGCCTTCCTGCTGGATATGGTCTCGACACTGAAGGATGAGTCTGCGGTTCCGATGCCCTGCGAGTATGACTGCGTGGCTACTGCCTTCTCGGAAGGTCGTGTCCTGATGACCGTGAATGGGCACTGGGCGCTGCCCGAATTCCAGGCGGCGTTGGGGGCTGATGCGGTCGGCATTGCCCGTTGGCCGCTGCTGCCGAATGGCGAACGTCCGAGGTCGCTGGTGCAGGGCATGTTCGTGGCAGTCCCGGCGGGTTTGCCGGAGGAGCGGGCAGCGACAGCGCGTTCGCTGGCCCATTGGATCACGACCGATGACGCCTTTATCACTCAAATCACGGCGGAATCAATCCATCTTCCGGCTGTCAGCTACATCCCGTTCGACGACCCGCTGCGAACGGCCATATCCGCAGCCCTGGAAAACAGTGCTGGGCTGCCCTACATTCCAGGGGATGGTTGCTTCTGGAGTACTTTGCAGACTACCCTGGATCGTCTGCTGGCCGGGGAGATTGCGCCGGAAGAGGCTGCGAAGCTGACCCAGGCGGCTGCGGACGACTGCATCGCCGCTCAGCAGACGGGCTAAGCCGCCCGTTCTTGCGGTGGGCCGCTTTTCACACGAGTCTGTATCCTGTTCGTTTGCCTGATCCTTCGCTAGACTGAAGCGAAGGCTGGATCGACTCGCGCCCCGTGGAGACGCATTGAACCGCGAACATGAATTGAACCGCCATGACGCCAAGAACGCCAAGACCGGAAGAGGGCGGCTTCTTCGATTTGTGGATTTAGGGCTGGTGGTGACGCTGGCGCTGTGCAGCCTGGCGCTCTGGCCGCTGTTCGTGCAGGGCGGTTTGCCAAACGGCGATGATGTACTCTATCACGTCTACCGCGCCGCCGAGATGGATCGAAGCTGGGCGCACGGCGTTCTCTTCCCGCGCTGGGCGGAGACTTTCTACACCGGCTACGGCTCGCCGCTGTTCAACTACTATGCCAGCCTGACCTACTACGTGACCAGCCTGCTGAGCCGCCTGTTCGCCTGGGGCGCGGTGGATGCGCTGCGGGCAGTGATCGTCATCAGCCTGCTGGGGGGTGGAACCGGGATGTACGGCTTCACGCGCGGGCTGGCCGGGCGGGCAGGCGGCATCCTGGCGGCGGTGATCTACGTCTACAGTCCTTATCTGCTGTACACCGAACCCTACTCACGCGGAGCCTACCCGGAACTACTGGCCTTCGGGCTGTTCCCGGCGGTGATGTGGGCTTTCCGCGGACTGCGAGAAAGCGGACAGGGCAGCGCCTTCATCGCGGCAGCCGTGGGCAGCGCGGCGCTGATCCTGACGCACAACCTGATGGCACTGGCGCTGAGCGGTTTGCTGGTCGGGTGGCTGGTGTGGGAGGCGGTATTCGGGCGGAGACGCGATAGGCAGAACGCAGCGGCGCTGCGCCCCTACCATGAGGGTATCCCGTTCGCGGCGCTGGCCGTCGGGGTGGGGCTGGCGGCCTTCTTCTGGCTGCCGGTGCTGCGGGAAGGCGGCGCGGTCAAGCTGGCGAATCTGACCGGGACAGCCGAACTGAATTACCAGAATTTCTTCGTCCCGGCGGCGCATCTGCTGGCGGCCTCGCCCCGGCATGATCTGAGCGTGACCAACGCGCTGGAACATCAGCTTAACCTGGGCGTGGCGCAGTGGGGATTAGGGCTGGTCGGGGCGCTGGGGATGGTGGCGCTGGGGCTGCGATCCCGCCGCGTCGAATGGACGGCGCTGTATTTCGCGCTGGCGGCTGTGGGGCTGATCTTCCTGATCGAGACGGCGTCGGCTCCGGTCTGGCAACTGCTGACACCGATGGCCTTCCTGCAATTCCCCTGGCGGCTGTTGGGGCCGGCCGTGTTCTGTCTGGCGGTGCTGGGCGGGATGAACGCCGTCTGGATCGCGCGGCTGCCGCGCGGCTGGGGACGGATCATCCTGGCGGGGATGGTGGTGGCGGTGGTCGTGCTGGCCGCGCCGACGCTGGTCATCCCCGAATGGATTTACCCGACGGTGGATACCTCGGTGGCGGCTTATCACCAAGCCGAACTGAAGGGCTTCCAGCGGGCGACGACCTTCTCCAACGAGTATCTGCCGCAGACGGTTGCGGTCGAGCCGGACGCAACGCCGCGCCTGCTGGCCGACTACGCCGATGGCTACCCGGTCAACAGAGTACACCTGGAGGCGCTGCCGCCGGGTGTAACCGTGGAGGTCGTCGATCACGGGCCGCAGCACGATGTCTGGCGGGTGCAGGCCGATGCGCCCTTCACGATGGAAGTGCTGACCTACATGTTCCCCGGCTGGACGGCCGAGATCGACGGGCAGGCTGTCCCGGTCACGGCCTCAGAGCCACACGGCTTGATTCAGTTCCCGGTTCCGGCGGGTGAGCATACCGTCCGGTTGTGGCTGGGCGGGACGCCCGCGCGCGACCTGGGCACGGCCATCAGCTTGCTGAGTCTGATCGGGCTGGTGGTTGGCGGGGTCTGGCTGGGGCGGAGGCGGGAGCAGATGGCCGCGCCTCGACCGGATCAGGGCTGGGACGCGCTCCCGTTCGTGGTGGGTGGAGTCGCCGCGTTGGTCTTGCTGATCGCGGTGATGCGCCCCGGCGGAGCCTGGGAACAGTCCGAGCCGGGCGAAGCGCGGCTGGCGCAGCACG
>JAEUQZ010000359.1 GCA_016788965.1 Anaerolineae bacterium
GCATCTGGATCACCAGCCGGGCGGCGTAAGACATCCTCACCCCCAACCCCCTCTCCATTGCATGGAGAGGGGGCTTCAGAGGTCAGACAGGTTCGATCCCCTCTTGAAAGTTCACCCCTCCCACCAGTCGTGGTTTTCGGTCGGCTGGTGGGGGACATAAGCCCGCTGCCGGGCGGTCTCGATGTAGTCAAGGACGATAGGGATGTTCTCCTCCGCCGAGCGGACGGAATCCACGAAGAGCGCGTTGTCATTCCACGGCTGATAATACTCGCGCATCCGCAGCACATCCTCCCAACCGACCGGCTTCCAGCCGGGGACATACTGGACGCGCTCGCGCATCCGCTCCCGCCAGACGTGTTCATCGGAGCAGTAGCAGTAGACGGCGGCGAAGCGAGCCTTATGCCGGGCGGCCGTCTCACTGGCGACCGACCGGAAGTGATCCAGCGGGAAGGTGGCGTCCAGGATGCAGCTCAGCCCCAACCCCAACTGTTCATCGGCCATATCCAGGATGATGTAGTAGCCGTCGCCGGTCGAGGCATCGGCCAGGTTGTGATCGCGCAGGACGCGCTGGACGCGATCCTTAGCGAAGACAGGCAGATGCAGCTTCCGGGAGATCATGCGGGCGAGCGTGGTCTTGCCGCCGCCCGGCATTCCGGTGAAGAGGATCAGTGTCGGTTCCAATGCGGCTTCACCTTTATGTGATCTTGCGCCAGGTTCGGCTGGCATCCCCGCTGAAGCGGAACACGCCCAGCGGCGAGTCGATGTAGATGGCTCCGGTGTCCTCGAACTGGATGATGCGGTTGCCGCTATCGAGGTTCCCCAGGGCGAAGCCGATGGCGCTGTTCCAGCCGCCGACTGGGGCGTTGGTGGTGCAGTAGGCCCAGGCGAACATGTTCTGCGGCGGGAAGAGTCCGCCGGGCGGCGTGCCGAAGCAGGAGTAGGTCGTCGCGCCATCCCAGCCGTTGGCGTAGGAGATGTAGCGGGTATCCTGGTTCTGCGCCCCGTAGACCGTGTTCAGCGAGTTGGCGTTGATGTAAACCATGAAGCCGCGCTCGAAGGACTGGAAGGCTCCCGGCCCAACGGCCTGCGGCCCGGTCGGGCAGCCGGAGTCGGGCGGGGCAAGCTGGCTGCCGAAGAACCAGGCCGTGGCGCACTGCACCGTGATCGGCAGCGAGGCGTTGACTTCCTGGGCGTTGCGAATGGCGACCAGGCGATAAACGACCAGCCGGCCGGTGTTGCCGGGGACGGTCACGGGCAGGCTGCCGGAGGGCACGACCGAGAAGGATTGGACGGCCACGCCCTGCGCGTTCAACTGATCCAGGCGGGCGGCGTCGGCAATCGTACTCCAGGTGAGCGTGATCGAGGTGTTGGCGACCACATTGGTGGCCGAGGCCGTGAATGATAAAATCTGCGGGCGATCCGGCGTGTTGGTGATCGTCGGCGTGTTGGTCGGCGTATTCGTCGCCGTGCTGGTGGCCGTGGGCGTGATGCTGGGCGTAGCCGTCAGGGTGCTGGTGGCGGTGACGCTGGGCGTGACCGTCAGTGTACTGGTCGGCGTGAGCGTATTGGTCGGTGTGGCCGTGGGCGTCTCGGTGGGAGTCGGTGAGGGGGTTGGGGTGAGCGTCGGCGTATTGCTGGGCGTCAGACTGGGCAGCACAGCCAACGTAGGCAGTTCGGCGACGGTTTCGCTCTCGCCCTGGCAGCCGCCCAGCAGGATCACCGCCAGCGCGATCAGCACCAGATGGGGCGCGAACGGCGGGAGCCATCCAGGGAGATGACGATGCGAGGAGCGATGGGGTTGCGCCGTCATGGTCTGCCTCCGATCACAGGGATCATTCACGCGCTGCTGCGCGTAGCTCCACCGTTGCTGACCTCAATCATACCCCTCGTACTGGTGGGCTGCCAACCAGCCATTCTTCCCCCTTTGCCAACTCAGGCCGTGCTGCTCCAGCCGACGGCCGTCGATCCGCCCGATCTGCGCCCCACGCCGACGCCGCGCCCGGTGGAGCGCATCGAGACGGCCGCGCCCTCGTCCACGCCTGTTCCGCCCACAGCCACGGCGACCCTGACCGCGACGGCCAGCCCTGACCCAACCGAGGCCACATCCGGCACGGCGACGGGAACCCCGGTAGCGACGTTGGCTCCACAGGGGAATACTTTCGTGGTCGGCCAATCCGCCCAGGGGCGGGACATCATCGGCTGGTCGTTCGGCGAGGGGCCGCGCACGCTGCTGATCGTCGGCGGGATTCACACCGGCTTCGAGTCCAACACAGTGCTGCTGGTCAACGAACTGGTGGCGCACTTCCAGGCGACTCCGGCCAGCGTGCTGCCGGGGATGCGGCTGATGCTGATCCCGGTCGCCAACCCGGATGGGCTGGTCTTAGGGCGGCAGACGGCCGGGCGCTTCAACGCCAACGGGGTCGATCTCAACCGCAACTGGGGCTGCGAGTGGTCGGAAGAGGCCTACTGGCAGGATCAGCGCGTCGATCCGGGCGCGCGGGCGTTCTCCGAGCCGGAGACGCAGGCGCTCGCCCGGCTGATCCGGGAGACGCAGCCCGCGGCGGCCATCTTCTACCACAGCGCCGCCGACGGCATCTTCACCGGGGACTGCCCGGATGGCGGCGTCTCCGATGAACTGGCGCGGGTGCTGGGGGAAGCCTCCGGTTATTCCTACGGGCGGCCGTTCAGCGCCTATCAGGTCACGGGGACGGCAGCCAGTTGGGCCGATGGGCAGGGCATCCCGGCCGTTGATCTGGAACTGACCGGGACGCGCGACACCGAGTTCGTCCGCAACCTGCGGGCGATCCAGGCCGCCCAGTGCTGGATCACGGGCAGCGTGTGCCAGTAGCCATATCAGGAATTCCACCACAGTCCCCAATGAATATTGACGAGCATGTTCGGTCATGAACAGCGTGGTTCGTAGGGGCGGACTAAGGGTTGATAAAAGAATAACTTTCCGAATCATCAATACCTTCGCCAATTAAGGGGCATTTTGAAGCTGAGATGGCGGACGGATGCGGCCTAAAGCCGAAAGACGCCGCCAGAGAGAAGAAACAAAATCGGGACTGGGCGGATCGGGAAGCGATTTAATTGTTTCATCCAGATAACGGCGGGCGCGATAGTGGGACTTGAGGAAAGTCGGGCTGGTGTTGACGATAGGACGGCAATAATGCGGCGGAGAGATTGACCATCAGGAAAGCTAAGTTGGCGGCATTGGTGACAGCTCCCTTGAAAATAGCCGCTCGCTTCCCTCAAACACGTCTTCGTAGGGACGGCCTTCTGCGACCGAAGGAATCCCTTTAGGGAGCGTCCGCCGCGTCCCCGCCCCCACAAAGTCGCCCTCGTAGGGGCAGGATGCATCATGCCCACGCCCTCTACAACAACCCCACCCGGCCAGAACCCCCGTAGGGGGTGGTCTTCACCTAGCCGGGGGATTACATCCCTCGGCGTCGCCCCCACTCCCGAACCCCTCACGACGAGCGGGCGCAACGAAATCCCCTGACGCTGCCCCTGAAGTCGGGATCGTACCCGTCGCGGAAGGACGCGCGGAGATTCGTCGTAAGGTCGTCGCCCCACGAGCCGCCCCGCAGCACGCGGAGAACATCCGTTCGCGTTCCGGTATCCGCTTCCCGGTCTTCCGAACTGTCGTAGGGCAGGTACAGGGAACTCACCCACTCATACACATTGCCGCTCAGGTCGTATCCGCCGGCCCACGAACGTCCCGCTGGGATACTGCCCACAGCCGCGGTCTCGCCATTTGAATTGCCTAACCACACCACTTTGTTTTCATCCCACGTATTTCCCCAGGGATAGATGAGGGCATCCGGTCCACGCGCGGCGTATTCCCACTCGCGTTCGGTCGGCAGGCGTGCCCCACGCAAGGCACAAAAGTCCCACGCCTCGAACCAGTTGATCCGCTCGACCGGACGTTGTGCGCCGTCGAACCTGTTCGCGTTCGCTTTTGCACCCCCCAACCGTTCAAAATCGGCCTGGGTCACTTCCGTAAGGTCGATCCAGAAAGGGGCATCAAAGCATTGCCGATTCGCGGGTTGCTCATTTTTGACCCAATCAGCCTGTGCGCCCAAAGTGTTGATCGCATACATTGCTTGTTCATCTGTTGTGCCCATCATGAAACATCCCGCTGGAACCAGGGCCATCGACACGCCATCCTCGAAGGTATGGATGAAGCCATCGGGATAGAGCGCCTGCCAATCGGCATTGCTGCCACTGAACGCGCGGGCAGCCTCTAATGCGGCTTGCATCGGGTCAGGGTTTGGGGTAGGTGTCGGCGTAGCTGTAGGAGTAGGAGTGGGCGTAGGCGTCCACGACAGCATCAGCGCGAGCGCGCCGATGGCCGTCTCCGAGGCCATCACATCCAGCGTCAGCACCGATTCGGTGAGCTGCATCTGCATCGTCTCGAACTGCGCGATGCTGCTCAGTGTCGGGGTCTCCGTGGCCGTACCCGTCGGCGCGGGCGTGTCTGTGGGATTCTGCGCGACCGAGGCGGGCGTGGTCGCCGGGGGCACATTCGCCCCAGGATTGTTCAGCGCGACCGCCAACCCGATGCCGATCACCGCCAGCACGACCGCGCCGGCCGCCAGCAGCCATCGCCGCGACTGCGGCGCAAGCCCCGCCTGTGGGATGGGCGTCGTGATGCGTTCAGCGGGTACGGGAGCTTTAGGGCGTTCAGGTTCCGCAGTTCGCACCGGAGCGGGGACTGCTGTCTTCTGCGCCGCCCCCCGCTCGCTGGCGCGTGGGATGCCGATCTCGTCGCAAATCCGGTCGGCCAGCGCCACGGCATCGCTCTGCCCGCGGAAATCGATGTACTGCTTGCCGGTCAGGATCAGCGGCATCAGCGTGTCCTGCGCCATGACCACGATGATCCGCCGCTCTTTCTTGAGCAGGATCATGTACTCGATTTCTTTCAGGACAAAGCTCTCGCCTGCCTCGTGCTCTTCCGAGCGGTTGACATCCGGCGACAGCAGCACCACCAGGTAGTCGCAGCGCTGGATTTCCCGCTCGATCTGCCGTGACCAGTTCGATCCGGTCGCCCGGAGTTCCTGATCCACCCAGGCGGTCATGTCCGGCGGAGCTTCCAGCGCCTGCGCCAGCGCCAAAGCCAGCGGACGGGTATCTTTCTTGGCGTAGCTCACAAAGAAATGCATGGGGGCACTGATCACAATCTTTTGTCCGCGCGGCGGTCGCTGATGAAGAGTTGCGCCATGAGTCTTGTTGATAATGGAAGAAATCGCTGGAACGATTATAGAGTCTTCGCCTCTTCCCCGCCATGAAAACCCTCATCCTGCCAGGGCCTTTGCAAAGTCAGCACATCCTAACTTGCCCTCACCCTAAATCCCTCTCCCGAACGGCGAGTACGCCTGGG
>JAEUQZ010000035.1 GCA_016788965.1 Anaerolineae bacterium
CGCAGGCGGTACTTCATGCGCCACCGACCGGACGGATGTCCTGCAAGTTAAGCTGAAGGTTGCGGTAGCCGGTCCATTCGTTCATTTCAACCTGGAAGGCGGCATCGATGCGTTCAGGGAGGTGGCTCTGCCAGTGTCCCAGACCGAAGCCAATGGCATCGACGGGGGGCTGTCCAGCGCGGGCAAGCTTGAGCTTGAGGTGCTGGTTCTCTTTGCCGACGGTGCGGGATTCCAGGATTCGCAGGTTGCTGGACATCAGGGTGGGCGACGGGTTCATGAAGCCGGTCGGTTCCAACTGACCGAGTTCATGGACGAGATGCTCGGACAGGTGGTGGACATCGACTTCAGCATCGATTTCCAGGGTGGGCTTGAGTTCCTGACCATCAAGCCAATCCTGGGCGAGGCGCAGGAGGCGGGTCTTCAAGGCGGGAATGTTGTTGTTCAGGACAGTGAAACCGGCGGCTTGAGCATGACCGCCGTGACGCACCAGCAGATCAGCGCATTCATCCAGGGCGCGGGTGATATCGAACTGGGGAATGCTGCGGCAGGAGGCGCGGCTCTCCTGATCGCCCTCTTCCATGATGATGGCGGGGCGGAAGAATTCCTCGGCCAGCCGTCCAGCCACGAGTCCGACGATCCCGGCTTTGAAGTGGCCGGAGGCGAAGATCAACTGACCGTCGGCGGGGACGGCGCTGATCTGAACGCGGACGCTTTCCTGCGCCTGACGGGTGAGTTCCTGGCGTTGGTTGTTCAAGTCCTGAAGCTGGTGGGCTAAACGCGAGGCTTCGCCTTCATCCTTCGCGGTGAGGAGGTGATAGGCGATCATGGCGCTTTCCAGGCGACCAGCGGCATTGATGCGCGGCCCCAGGCCGTAGCCGATGTTCATGGCGGTGACCTGGCCGGGACGGACGCCGGAAACTTCCAGGAGCGCCCGCAGTCCGGGACGTTCAGCGCGGTTGAGTACGGCCAAGCCACGGTGCACCAGGATGCGATTCTCCAGGCGGTTCAGCGGCGCGAGATCAGCGACCGTGCCGATGGCGACCAGATCGAGAAGGTCATCGGCATCCAGGGCGGGACTCTGCCCAGCCTGTTGAGCGGCGCGGAGGAGCGCGTCGGCGAGCTTATAGGCTACCCCTACCCCGGCGAGCATATCCTCCGGGTATTTGCAGTCTTCCTGCTTGGGGTTGATGACTGCAAGGGCATTGGGGATATCCGGGCCAATGGAGTGATGGTCGGTGATGATGATGTCCAGGCCGGCGGCTTTGCCATCCTCGACCTCATCGACTGAACGGATGCCGCAGTCTACTGTGACAACCAGTTTGACCCCTTCATGGGCGAGTTTGTGGAGGGCGTGGCTGTTCAGGCCGTAGCCTTCATCCACGCGGTGGGGGATATAGGGTTTGACGTTGGCCCCAAGCGCGGTCAGGGTCTGCACCAGGAGGGCAGTCGAGGTCACGCCGTCGGCATCGAAGTCGCCGTAGATGACGATCCATTCGTGATTCTTGATGGCGCGGCGGATGCGGGCGACGGCCTGATTCATGCCCTTGAGCAGGAAGGGGTTGGCCGTATCGACATCGCCGCGCAGGAAGCTGCCGGCGTCGGCAGGCGTGGCGAAGCCGCGATTAAGAAGGCATTGGGCCAGAACTGCCCCGATGCCTCGTTCTTTGAAATAACCCAGCAGATCGGAGGACGCAGACTGCGCCAGCGCCCATCGTTTAGTGATGCTCGACACCAGGATTCCCAACCATTACAATTCGCGCAAGCTGCACAGGACGAATTACCAACCAGTGTATCATTTCCGTCCCACCGCATACAAACCCACTCATGGAGTCCGATTCCAATGGCACAGATCGTTTTCATGGGTACACCCCATTTTGCTGTTCCCATTCTGACCCAACTGATCGCCAATCACGAGGTCATCGGCGTGGTCACGCAGCCGGATCGTCCAGCCGGGCGCAGCCGTCAGATGCAGGCGTCACCGATCAAAGAAGCGGCGCTGGCGGCAGGCATCCCGGTGTTCCAACCGGAGAAGCTGCGGCGGCAGGAAGCGATTGCCGAACTGCGGCAGTGGCAGCCGGATGTGTATGTGGTGGCGGCATTCGGGCAAATCCTGCCGCAGACAGTGCTGGATATTCCCCGGATGGGGTCGATCAATGTCCATGCTTCGCTGCTGCCACGGTGGAGGGGGGCTGCTCCAATCCAGGCGGCGATCCGGGCGGGGGATGCTGAGAGCGGCGTGACCATCATGAAGATGGATGCCGGGCTGGATACCGGGCCGATTCTGTCAATGCGGGCGGTCGCGCTAGACGAGCAGGAAACCGGGGCTTCGCTGCACGACAAGCTCAGTGAACTGGGGGCGGCGCTGCTGATCGAGACGCTGCCGGGCTATCTGGACGGGTCGATCCAGCCGCAAGCGCAGCCGGACGAAGGCGTTACCTATGCGCCGACGATCAAGAAAGAGGAAGGCCGGCTGGATTGGACTCAGCCCGCGCCAGTGTTGGAGCGGCTGATCCGCGCTTTCACACCCTGGCCGGGCACATTCAGCCTGTGGAATGGGCAGCCGCTGAAAGTCCTGGCGGCGCAGGCATCCCCAGGTCATGCCGAACCGGGCATGGTCATCCGGCACGGTGATGGAGCCGGGATTGGAACGGGAGCAGGACTGCTGGTACTGAAGGAGATTCAGTTGGCCGGGCGCAAAGCGATGTCTGCGAGCGAGTTCATCCGCGGTCAGGCAGATTTCGTGGGCGCGACGCTGACGACCTGATCGCTCTCGAAGACGGGACGTAAACCCGCAACCAGATCGGTCGAGGACTGGACAGCCTTCTCGCAGTCCAGCAGGAGGTAACGGGCTGATCGACGCGGAAAAGCGTGGGTGAAGCTCGCCAGACGAAGCTGCTGCTTGCCCACTTCGCAGTAGCCATCCTTGACGCTGATGTGACCAGCAGTCAGGACACGCTGCTCATGCAGGCTGGTTTCCGAGAAAGCCTGAAGGAAGGCGCGGATGGTCTTCAAGTAGGCGGATTCGCCCACATCCAGTTCGTTCTGGGTGAACAGCGCACTCCACATCAGGTCGAAATCGGTGTTCTGGCCGCTCAGGAACAGAACGCGCAGAAGTTCGTTATAGCGAGGATCGTCGGTCCCGGACACCGAGAGATAATGGCGAGCCTGCTCCTCGTAGGACACGCCCGTGAAATGGGAGTACCCACGCTGCAAGCTGGCGACATCGAACTTCTTCAACTCGCGGTCGGCCATGCCGATCAGGTCGTCGTGGTTGAGGTTCGACAGCCGCTCGACGTGCTTGAGGGACGACACATCGCTGGACGCGCCCGCGTGGGTAATCAGCACTCCGGCTTTGGTGCGGACATAAAACGGGAGCGACGCCAGGAACGCGGTCACTTCCTTGCGCTTGAACGGGACCTGATACCGCTGATCCAGGCGGGTGAGCGAGGCCTCGAAGCGCGGGGTGTACTCGACAGCCCCTTTGGCAAGGGTAAGGCCATAGATGTGCGGCAGTTCGTGGTTGCCCAACAGCATGATGACGCGATCTTTGCCGAGGGCGGCCTGAAGGGTCATCACATCAAGGAGCATGTCCAGGCTGGCATCGGCTTCCTCCAGCCCTTCGTTGTGGATCAGGTCTCCGGCAATGACCAGATAATCGACCGACCCTTTGGCCCGCTCCACCAGGAATGTGTCCCGAAGCCGACGGTAGGCATCCCAAGCACCGTGGAGGTCGGTGATGACCATCGCTGTGCCAGAATTCAGGTCAAGGATCCGTTGGGACATAGTGCCTCTGCCCTAGCAATAGGGGCGAACAGCTCAGGCTCGCCCCTATATCTGATTGATGCGATTGAAACCTAGTAGCCTAAAATGCTCACAACATCGCGCACGGCTTTGGCGCTGACTTCGAGCATGCCCTTCTCTTCATCGTTCAACTGCATCTCGATGACCCGTTCGACACCCTTCGCGCCCAGGATGGCCGGAACGCCGATGAACAGGTCTTTGTAGCCGTATTCCCCATTGAGCAGCACTGCCGACGGAATGACGCGCTTCTGGTCGCGGAGGATGGCTTCGACCATCTCGACCGATCCCGCTGCCGGAGCATACCAGGCGCTCACGCCGATCAGCTTGACGATCTCACCGCCGCCGTTGCGGGTGCGGTCAATGATCTTCTGGAGCTTGTCTTCGGCCATCAGTTCGCGGACAGGGATACCGGCAATGGAGGTGTGGCGGGGCAGCGGAACCATCGTATCGCCATGTCCGCCGAGGACGATGCCATGCACATCACGGACGCTCACGCCGAGTTCCTGGGCGATGAAGGTCTTGTAACGGGCGGTATCCAACGCACCGGCCTGACCAATCACGCGCTCAGCGGGGAAACCGCTCTCGCGCAGCGCGACGTGGCACATGGCATCCAGCGGATTGGAGACGATGATGAGGATGGCGTTGGGCGAAAACTTGGCGACCTGACGGGTGACTTCGCCGACGATCTTCTGGTTGGTCTTGACCAACTCATCGCGGCTGGGGAATTGGCCGGTGACCGGGTCTTTCTTGCGGGGCACACCCGCCGTGATGATGACCACATCCGAGTTGGCCGTGGCCTCATAATTGTTCGAGCCGGTGATGTTCAGATCGAACTTCATGACGGGGCTGGATTCGAGGAGGTCGAGGGCCTTGCCCTGGGGCAGCCCTTCGACCACATCCACCAGGACGACATCGGCCAACTCGCGGCTGGCGATCCAGTGGGCGCAGGTCGCGCCGACATTACCGGCGCCGACAATGGTGACTTTGCTACGTGACATGGTTGTTCATTCTCCATTCGGGGACGCGAAACGTCGAGATTATAACACAGAAAGAGGCGACCATTGGTGAAGCCGCCTCTTTGATCTGTCTATTTTTCACAAACTTCACAGCATTGCTGCGAGTCCATGACCTATTCCTGGCGATCCAACCACTCTGGCTCACTCCACAAGCTGGACAGCAGCAGTTGACGGACAGACAGGAATTCCTTCGGCAGGCGGTCGTAGAGCTTGATGAACAGCTCTTCGTGAGAGAGGATTTCGTTCTTCCACTCTTCGCGGTCAATCGACATGACCGTATCGAAGTCCTCCTGAGTGAAGCCATCGAGTCCCGCCCACTCCAGATCGCCATACACGGGGACACGTCCGAGGGCAGTCTCACGCCCAGCGGCGCGGGTACGGGCACGGCCGACAATCCACTGGAGGACGCGCATGTTCTCGCCGAAGCCGGGCCAGAGGAAATTGCCGTCCGAGTCCTTGCGGAACCAATTCACCAAGAAGATACGCGGCGGTTCCGGGATGTAGCGACCAAACTGGAGCCAGTGGTTGAAGTAGCTCGCCATGTGATAGCCAGCGAACGGCAGCATGGCGAAGGGGTCGCGGCGGACTTCGCCGATCTTGCCAGCGGCGGCGGCGGTCATTTCCGACCCCATGGTCGCGGCGTAGTAGACGCCATAGACCCAGTTGAAGGCCTGGAACACCAGCGGGGCCACAGTGCTGCGGCGACCACCGAAGATGAAGGCGCGGATCGGCACACCGTTGGGATTCTCCCATTCGGGGTCGATGGTGGGGCATTGGCTGGCCGCGACGGTGAAGCGGGCATTCGGGTGCGCGGCTTTGCGACCGCTATCGGGCGTCCAGTGCTGACCCTGCCAGTCGATCAACTCCGGCGGCGGCGTGGAGGTCATGCCTTCCCACCAGACATCGCCTTCTGGCGTCAGACCGACATTGGTGAAGATGGTATTGTGGCTGATGGTCGCCATCGCGTTGGGGTTGGTCTTGACGTTCGTGCCAGGGGCGACGCCGAAGAAGCCGGCTTCAGGATTGATGGCGTAGACTTTGCCATCCCTGCCGGGCTTGATCCAGGCGATGTCGTCGCCGACCGTCGTCACCTTCCAGCCCTCAAAGACTGCGGGCGGAACCAGCATGGCGAAATTGGTCTTGCCGCAGGCGCTGGGGAAGGCTGCCGCGATATAGGTCTTCTCGCCCTGGGGGTCTTCAACACCGACGATCGCCATGTGTTCGGCCAACCAGCCCTCGTCATGGGCAATGTTGGAGGCGATGCGAAGGGCAAAGCACTTCTTGCCGAGCAGAGCGTTCCCGCCGTAACCGCTGCCATATGACCAGATGGAGCGTTCTTCGGGGAAATGCACGATGTACTTCTGGGCTTTGTTGCAGGGCCAGGTGACATCCTGCTGGCCGGGGTCGAGGGGCATCCCAACTGAATGAATGCAGGGCACATACTGGCCGTCCTCACCAAGTACATCGAAGACCGCCTTGCCCATGCGGGTCATGAGCTTCATGTTGACGACGACGTATTCGGAGTCGGTCAGTTCGATGCCGCAGTAGGAGATGTGCGAACCGAGCGGCCCCATGCTGAAGGGAACGACATACATCGTCCGGCCACGCATACAGCCATCGAAGACTTCATCGAGGGTGCGGTGCATTTCGCGCGGATCGACCCAGTTGTTGGTCGGGCCGGTTTGATTGCGGCTCAGGCTGCAAATGAAGGTGCGGTCTTCCATGCGGGCGACATCCGTGGGGTCGGAGCGACACAGGAAGCTGTTCGGGCGCAGTTCCGGATTCAGGCGGAGGAAAGTGCCCTTCTCCACCAGACGCTCGCACATCGCGTCGTATTCTTCCTGCGAACCATCACACCAGTAAACGGCGTCGGGTTTGCACAGGGCAACCATTTCCTCGACCCAGCGGCGGACCTGACGATGCTGCACATAATTGGGGAAATCCATTGATGCCTCCTCGATTCGGGGATATGCACTCGTTTTCGATGTTGAGAGAAAACAACCCTTGAGACTGAACAACGCTTGCCAAATATCGCAAGTTCCTCAGCCCCCGATTCCGAACGAATCTGGCGGCCTGAGCCGACATCGTACCGCAGTTCCCTTCGATTTGATGGTCTGCCGATTGTACTCCTGACTGTGTGATGGATCATGAAATCGGAAAGGCGCATCCCTTCACACGCCTGTTCCGTTCATCACTTGTATTGTATGCAGGCTGGCATCTTCACAGCACGATGAACAGCCAGATTTATTTGTGACGATTGTCACAATTGAAATCTAAACGGTCAGATGGGGAATCAACGCCGCGCGGAGTAGATGCCAATCATCGCCCCGGCGTTCGATGGTGGTGATCGAGGTGTTCTCGATGTGGATGTTCGGGACGTCGGGATGGTCGGCGAAGAGCTTGAGGAGCAGCATTCGGATCACGCCGCCATGTGAGACCACGGCGACTTCAGAGGCATTCGGACGGGCAACGATGTCGCTCCAGGCGGCGAAAGCGCGTGATTGAAGCATCCGCCGCGACTCCCCTTCGGGAACCACATACTCCCAGTAGAGACGGCGAAACTCATGCCATTCGTGGGGATAACGCGCTTCGATCTGGTCGCGGGTCAATCCTTGAAAGATTCCCAGGTGGAACTCCTGCCAGCGTGAATCCAGGATAGGAGAAACGCCCAGAGTCTCTCCTAACGCGGCAGCGGTTTGCGCCGCGCGGGGTAAATCACTGGTGTAAACAGCCTGGATCGGCCAGGATCGCATGTGTGATGCCAGGGCCGCGGCCTGGGCATGGCCTTCGTCGTTGAGTTCGGTGGGCAGCGTGCCCTGCCAGCGTCCTTCGACATTCCAGTCGGTTTGTCCATGCCGGATGAGATGCACGCGCTCGACAATATTCACGTTCAGGAGTCCTTGTGGTCGGCTGAAGGGTTGACGATGGATTGGTGAAGGGGCAAAATTAGCCCACTACTTCATCGATGCTCGATAACAGCATGGCCTCATTCTACTCGGCAACTGGGCAGACCTTAAGGAGCAAAATCACCGTGAAAGTCCTGAACAAGATCAGCAGCAACCCTCATCCCAGCGTCCTGGTCATGTCCCTGATTGCCGGGTTTGGCGTCATCCTGGTGCTGACCGCGCTCGCCATCGGGGTGATGCAAGGCAGCACAGCGGACACGAATCTGATCGGCCTGATGTTCGCGGGTGGGGTGGCTTTCTTCCTGATCGGCGCGGCGGGCTGGTTCGGGCTGACGCAGCCGCAGAAGCACTTCGACGATATCAATGTGCCGATGGACACGGGGCATCACGGCGACGATCATGCCGAGTCGCATGACACGGCGATTGTTCCCTCCGGCGAGCAGCCGGCCGGACATCACTGATTGCCGACTGTGAAACCAATTCCGGATCGTCAGGCAGTTGAAGACGTTTTCAGCGGAGTCCTCTTCCGGCTGCAAGGTCATACCGCATTGGCCGTGGAAGCGCCGTCCGACTGCGAAGTCGTCGCCTCTGGATCGTTCGTGATCCGCTATGGGCTGCGGTTCCTGGGCAAGCTGCACGTGGCTATCGTGCCCGAACTGGTCGCGCTGGATTATGGAGACTTCCTGGTCGGCGAGGACGCCTGGGAATTCCTGCTCCAGCGCAGCAACCGCTATCCGCGCTCGGAAGTCATCGGACACCGGAACGATGGTTCCGACGATATGGTGTTCATCCGCACGTTGGACATGGCTGTGCCGCCGATGGTGCTGGTGTACGAAAACCGAGAGGCAACCAATCCGCTGGCTTCACCGACCGCGCTGATTGCTTCGCAAACCGACGGACTGCCTGAACGATTATGCCAGTTCCTGCCAGTCTACCCTCAAATCGACGTATGGCAGGAGACATTGACCGAATGAGCAATCTGGACACCGTTTTTGAGGACAGCTTACCGGAAGACCACCGCTCCGGCGTCATCGCCGTGGTGGGACGCCCCAGCGTGGGCAAATCGACGCTGATCAACCGCATCCTCGGCCAGAAGATCGCCATCGTCAGTCCGAAGCCACAAACGACCCGGCGGCAGCAGCTTGGCATCTATACGGACAGCCGCTGCCAGATTCTCTTCACGGATACGCCGGGGCTGCACCGTCCGCAGCATAAACTCGGCGAGTTCATGGTCAAAGTGGCCGAAGACGCGCTGCGGGATGCCGACATCATCCTGTGGCTAGTGGACGTTTCGGTAGAACCCACCGCCGAAGAACGCCATATCGCCGAGACGGTCAATCGACTGCGCGGACAGACGCCGGTTATTCTGGTGCTGAACAAATGCGATTTGCTGAAACCGGAACTGCACGAAGCGCGGCGCACCAGCTATCAGACGCTCGTCGAAGGGGCCGAGGAACTGCTCACCAGCGCGTTGGATGGAAGCGGCCTGGATGCGCTGATGATGCGGCTGGTGGAGATGCTGCCGCCCGGCCCGCGCTACTACCCGGTGGATCAGGTCAGCGAAGTGAATATGCGCTTCATCGCGGCGGAGACAATCCGCGAAAAGATCATCCTGAACACGGAGCAGGAAATCCCCTATTCCGTCGCCGTTGAAGTCTCCGAATACAAAGAACGTTCGGACGACATGACCTACATTTCAGCGACGATCTATGTCGAGCGCGACTCCCAAAAAGGAATCCTCATCGGCAAGGGCGGCGACATGATTAAGCGGATCGGCTCGCAGGCACGCGCCGAATTGGGGGAGATGCTGGGTACGCAGGTTTACGTCGAACTGCACGTCAAGGTGCTGAAGAACTGGCGCATGGATGAAGACCTGCTGCGCCGGCTGGGATACCGGCTGCCTATCAAGACGGACTGAACACCACCCTACCCGGCTGCGCGGGAAGCTTCCAACGCTTCGAGGTAGGCGCGTCCGACCTCGACATCGTTGTGAATCTGGCCGATCAGCTCATCGATGCTGCTGAACTTCGCTTCCGGTCGCAGCCGTTTCTCGAAGGATACTTCCAGCCGTTCGCCGTAAATGTCGCGGTCGAAGTCCAAGAGGTAGGGTTCCACGGTGATATTGGAACCTTCAAAGGTGGGGCGCACGCCGACGTTGGTCATCGCCATGAAACGTTCTTCGCCGAGCCGCGCCCAACCCGCATAGATGCCATTGGCGGGAAGCACCTGCTCTTCCCAGATGTGCATGTTGGCGGTGGGAAAACCGATCTTGCGACCGCGCCCTTCCCCATGGACGACCTCGCCTGACAGCGAATAGGCGCGGCCCAACCACTCCCGCGCCTGTTCCAAATCACCCGATTGGATCGCCTGGCGAATGCCCGTGCTGCTGAGGGTGGTTCCATCGGTCATCACCAGATCGATCTCGTGGAGGCCGAAACCCTTCTGACTTCCCTGCTCCCGCAGAAACAGCACATTGCCTTCGCGCTGGTAGCCCATCGCAAAATCGGAACCGACCCAGAGCATCTGCATCTGGAGGTGTTTGAGCAGCCGATTGACATAGACATCAGCGCGGATATGGCGCACCTCGTCATTGAAGGGCTGAGTCACCACGTAGTCCACGCCCATCTCCATCAGGAAATGGGCTTTCTCATCCGGGGTCATGAGGTAGTAGCGGCCAGTCAAGCCGCGCAGGACGACATCAGGATGCGGGAAGAAGGTCAGCACGACCGCCAGACGGTTGGTTTGCCGGGCTTCATCGACCAGACGGCGAATGAGAGACTGATGTCCGCGATGCACCCCGTCAAACACGCCAATAGTGACGATGGAGGGGCGATCAAGCTGCGCGTGGGTGAGGTTGTAGATGTGTCTCATGTGCCCTGTTCACTGCCTGTCAAGAACACTTTGTGCGGCCACCACTGCCCATCTTTACGCTTCAACACCGCGATGAGATTGCCATCGGGCGCGATGCCCAGGCAGAGCACGGCATCGACCATCTGCTCAGTCGTCACAACCGGCCGCCCCTGCTGAAGCGCGAGGCAGTCCGCGGCCTGAAGGTAAAGCATCGGCCAACCGGACAGCGCCTTCATGGGATCGATCAGATGGGATTCCCACGTTGGTGACTCCATGAACGAGTCGAGCGTCACCGAGTCGGTCAGGTTGAAAACGCCGCTGGCCGTCCGGGTCAGGGCGGCTAAATGAGCGCCCACGCCCAGCGCCTCACCGATGTCATAGGCCAGGCTGCGAATGTAGGTTCCCGCGCTGCAAACCACATCCAGGGTAAAGTGTGGCGGGTTCCAGTCGGTCAACTCCAGCGCGTCGATACGAACCGAGCGCCCCTCCAATTCGAGAGTCACCCCCTGGCGGGCCAGTTCATAGAGTTTGTGACCGCCGCGCTTGACCGCGCTGTACATCGGCGGAACCTGATCGATTGATCCAATGAATGTGGTCAGGCAAGCCGCGACCTGATCGCGCGAAACCGATGATGGATCGGTCTGGCGGATGATTTCGCCCTCGGCGTCGTAGGTGGAGGTGACTGCGCCAAGCTGGATCACGGCACGGTAACGTTTGGTCGAAGCCATGACGTACTCACTCAAGCGCGTCGCTCCACCCAGGCAGACGACTAAAACCCCTCGCGCCAATGGATCCAACGTGCCCGCGTGCCCAACCCGTTTCAGTCCGGTCTTGCGCCGAATCCGTACCACGACATCATGGCTGGTCAGGCCAGGCGGTTTATCGATATTCAGGAATCCAAAGTCTTCACGAGGCAAGCGCCGCCCGTCCCTGCTGCACCACGGATCGAAGCATCGGCATAACCTGTTCACGAACCGCGTCAATCGTCCCAGAAACCGTCGCACCGGAGGCCTGCTTGTGGCCGCCTCCGCCCAGTGCCAATGCCATGCCGCTGACATCGAAAGCGGGTTTGCTGCGGAGGCTCAACTCGACTGTGCCATCGGACTGCACTTTGAACACCACTGCGACGGCAACCTCTTCGACGGAGATGAGTATTCCAACCAGGCCGCCATCGGTGCTTTCAGTCAGGCCAGCCGCCTTGATGTCATCTGGCGTGACGATGGCCGAGATGATCCCATCGGCAAGCTGCACGGTCGGGAAGACTCGTTTCCACAGATCGATGTGGCCGTAGGGTTTGGTCGCCAGAGTACGCCCCACGATTTCATGGAGCGGCGCTCCGGCCTGCATGAGGCGCTGGGCAATCTCCAACGTGCGGGGGGTGACACTGCTGGTGCGAAAGCCGATGGTATCGGTAATGACCCCGGTCAGCAGCGCCGTGGCGACGGGAGCCGACAAGGGATGTCGCATCTGTTCGAGCCATTCAACGACGACTTCCGCGGCAGAAGCGGCCTGCGCCTGAATCAGATGGATGCTGCCAAACAGGGTGTTGGTCGGATGGTGATCGAGGTTAATCACCAACGGGCTGTGGGCACGGCCATAAGCTCCGGCCTTGCCGGTACGCTCTTCATCGCTGGCATCGACCGAGATCATTACATCCCACTGGCCGCGGTCGAGATCATCGATGATGGTCTCCGACCCGGCCAGAAATTTCAGGAACTCCTGAGGGCCACCATCGACCGCCGCATCGACCGTTTTGCCCATCTCCCGCAGTGCCACCGCCAATCCCAGCAGAGTGCCGATGGCATCGCCGTCTGGCTTGATGTGAGTCACGACGAGGATCGTCTGCGCCTGGCGGACAGCCTCCGCCGCCGCTATCCAATTAGGCTCCGTCATCGTCATCCGCATCGACGCTTTCCACAACCTCTTCAACAGGACGCGGCGGAATATACAGGTCCGACATCAGGCGGTGCATCCGTTCGCCGCGCTCCAGGGTCTTATCCCAGTGGAAGATCAGGTCAGGCGCATTCCGCAGCCGGACACGCTTGGCGACCTCGCGGCGGAGGAAACCTTTCGCCCGCTTGAGGCCGTCCATGACCTGATCCTGGCGGGTTTCATCGCCGAGCGCATTGATGAAGATGTTGGCAAACATCAGTTCCGGGTCGAGCTTGACCTCGGTCACGGTGATATGCTGCAAGCGGGGATCCGCGACTTCGCGCAGGAGGAGTTCACTCAGGATACCCTGGATACGCTCCGCCATACGATCCTGTTTGATCGACATTGTGACCTCTTTCTGCCCCCTGTCAAGCGGCTGCTGCCCTTCTCAGGAAGCGCGTGACGATCAGTTCACCCGTTCACTGACGTAGAACTCGACCAGATCGCCCACCTGGAAATCGGAGAAGTTGTTCAGGCCGATGCCGCACTCGAAGCCAGAACGGACTTCGCGGACATCTTCCTGCATCCGTTTGAGCGAACTGACGCCCAGATTCTCGGCCAGGAGGCGGTTGCCACGCTTGACGCGAGCGCGGGCATTGCGGCGGGCCTCGCCATCCTTGATATAGCTCCCGGCGATGACGCCCACTCTGGGAATCTTGAAGATCTGACGAACTTCGGCAACACCGATGGTCTTATCCTGGAAGACCGGTTCCAACAAGCCCTGGAGGGCCAGTTCGATGTCCTCGAACAGTTTGTAGATGATGTCGTACTGCCGGATTTCGACGCCGAGCGAATCGGCGATGCGCCGCGCGGCGTTGTCCACATTGACGGTGAAGCCGATCACGATGGCCCCGGAGGCGCCGGCAAGGTTGATATCATTCTCGCTGATGTTGCCGACGTCCGATGCCAGGATGCGGATGCCGATGCCATCCTTCTCTTTGTTGGTCTCACCGATCCGCCGCACGCCATCGACCACAGGTTGGAGCGACCCCTGCATATCGACCTTGATGATCAGGTTGAGTTCTTTGGCCTGCCCTGACTCGAACTTCGCGAAGACCTCTTCCAGGGAGAAGCTGCGCTCCGGGCGAACCTGGCGACTGGCGGCGACTTCCTTGCGTTCATCGATGATCTGACGGGCGACTTTATCGTTCTTGGCCCACTCGAAGGTATCGCCGGGCAGCGGCGGTTCGCTCAGACCCAGGACGCGCACAGGAGCCGATGGGCCGGCTGATTCAAGCTTCTTCCCAGCCTCGTTGAACATCGCCTTGATGCGGCCAGAAGCAATGCCTGCAACAACCACATCGCCACGCTTCAGCGTTCCATTCAGGACGAGCAGTGTCGCCATCGTTCCCTGATGCGGACTGATCTCGGACTCCAGCACAATGCCAGAGGGGTCACCTGTCGGATTCGCCACGATCTCGCGCTCATCAGCCGTCAACAGGATGGCTTCCAGCAAGTCTTCGATGCCTTGCCCCTGCTGGGCCGATACCGGAACCACAAGCGTATCGCCGCCCCATTCGTCGGGGGTCAGGCCGAGGTCGGCCAGTTCTTTCTTCACCTGTTCGACGTTGGCGTTGCGTTTATCGATCTTGGTGATCGCCACCACGATGGGCACATTGGCAGCGCGGGCATGATTGAGCGCCTCGCGGGTCGTGGGCATCACGCCGTCGTCGGCGGCCACGACCAGAATAGCGATGTCCGCGCCCTGAGCGCCGCGCGCGCGCATGGCGGTGAAGGCTTCATGGCCGGGAGTATCGAGGAAGGTGATCTGGCGACCGTTGTGGAGGACACGGTACGCGCCGATGTGCTGCGTAATGCCGCCGGCTTCGCCTTCGGCAACGTGCGCCGAACGGACGGTATCCAGGAGCGTGGTCTTACCGTGATCGACATGGCCCAGGATGGTGACAATCGGGGGACGGGACTGAAGATTTTCGGGGCGCTCTTCGGTATAGATTTTGCGCCAGGTCTGGGCTTCCGCCGCCTTCGCCTTCTCTTCCTCGACGGCGACGGCTGTGGCAGACTGGGCTTCGTAGCCCAGGTCTTCCACCACGATAGCAGCGGTATCGAAGTCGATCTGCTGGTTGATCGAGGCCATGATCCCATTGGCGATGAGCTTCTTCATCACCTCGATAGGGCTGGCTTCGATGAGTTCGGCCAATTCTCTGACGGTCAGATAATCGGGAATCAGGATTGCTTGCTTTTCCTGTGCCATACTGGAGACCTCCACTCTGAATAAGCGGCAGGCCAGGAACGGAGCAATTCCGAACTCGTTTACTGACCTGTCGCGGTTATGGCATCACGAGGGTTGAACACCTTCGGAGTTTCATGATGATTGCCCATCATGCTGTGGGCTTTGCCTGGCGTATACGCTCACGATCTTCACTGGTCAACGTCATCCGTAGCGCGTTTCCCAAGATGTCGGATTGGATGATCCGATCCCAACAAGCTGGGTCATCACACACATAAGCGCCGCGGCCATTCATTTTACCTGTCGGATCAATCTGCACGCCAGAGTCCGTTCGCGCCAATCGGAACAGCTTGCGCTTGGCGGACTTTTCGCGGCAGACGACACACATCCGTATGGGGGTGTGCTTGACGCGCTGCGGCTGCGCCATTCGAGCACCTATTCTTCGTCGTCCCACTCACCAACACGACCGCCCTTGCGGCGGCGGCGGGCGATGACCTGGCCGATTTCCTCATCGAAGATCAACTGACGGCGCTGCTGGCGCTCCTTATTGCCCTTCTTCTTCTTCTCCTTATCTTTCTTAGCACCCGGCTGACCGCCCAGGAAGGCATCTTCATCGCCTTCCTCTTCGTCTTCGTCAGAAGCGGCAGCCTTCTCCGGTTCGAACGTGCGGCGGGCGGGCTGTGGCTTGGCGGGCGCGGGGGCTTCCACAGCGAGACCCTCGTCACCGAACGCGCCAACGACTTCGCCCTCCTCGGCCTCGACCAATGGCGCGACTGCTTCCGCAACCGGCTCGACCTGCGCTTCGGTGGGTTCGGCAGCCACCACATCCGATTCAGGGATGACGACGCGATCCAGCGCCGATTGCACCAGCGCCAGCGAGTCATCCGGCAGGTCTTTGAGCATCTGGCGCAGACGATCTTCATCGATCAGGAAACGCCACATGATCTCGCCGACGTTCTCCAGCGGCTGCAAAGCTTCCATGACCTCATCAGGCAGATCAAGCGCGTTGATCGGGGTCTTGAAGGCCTGCGCGGGCAGGGTCGATTTGACCGCGTTGATCTCGGCGAGACGAGCCTGCCGCGTGACCTGACGTTCCGCCAACATGCGCCGTTCGACCATATCGGCAAAGCGGGCCATCGCGCTGTATTCTTCCGGTTGGACAGTCTTGGCGGCGGCCTTCTTTTCGAGGATACGCTGCATTTCCTCCAGCAAGGCGGTCTGACTGCTCAGATCGGCCAGCGCGGGACGTGACAGGTTCGCCAGCGCGTCCTGAACCGCCTCGGTAACGCTCTTGATGTCAATGCGCCAGCCAGTCAGCTTGGCGGCAAGACGGGCGTTCTGACCTTCACGGCCAATCGCCAGGGAAAGCTGATCATCAGGAACGATGACGACGGCGGTACGTCCGGTGTCGGGGTCATCTTCCAGGTAGACACCGGTCACACGCGACGGACTCAAGGCTTTGGCGATGAACTGCTCCTGATTCGAGTTCCACTCGATGACATCGATCTTCTCGTCATGGAGTTCCTTGACGATGTTCTGAATGCGGATGCCGCGCATTCCAACGCAGGCTCCGACCGGATCGATGCCTTCCTGAAGCGCGCCGACGGCCACCTTCGAGCGATAACCGGCTTCGCGGGCGATGTTCTTGATCTCGACCTGGCCGTTGTAAATCTCTGGTACTTCGTATTCCAGCAGGCGGCGCAGCATGTTGCGATGGCTGCGGCTGACCACGATCTGCGGCCCGCGGTTGGTCTTCTTGACTTCCATCAGGAAGGCACGCACTTTGTCATGCGGCTTATAGCGTTCGCCGGGAATCTGCTGGTTGCGGGGCAGGATAGCTTCGGCGCGTCCGAGGCTGAGGGTGATGAGATTGGCGTTGACGCTCTGGACAGTTCCTGTGACGAGATCGCCCTCACGGTCGATGTATTCTTCGTACAGCGAGTTGCGTTCCGCTTCACGGATTTTTTGCAGAATGACCTGCTTGGCGGTTTGGGCAGCGATGCGACCAAACTTCTTGGTTGTGCCCTCAAGCTGCACCATGACGGTGTCGCCATAATTGGCTTCGGGTTCGTAGTAGCGAGCCTTTTCGAGCGTGACCTCGGTGTGGTTGTCCAGCACCGAATCGACCACTTCTTTCTCGACGAAGATACGCGCCCGACCGGTATTCGGGTCAATATTGACCTCGACGCGCTGGGCAGCGCTCGCACCCACATCTTTGCGATACGCCGATACCAGAGCGTTCTGCAGCGCTTCCATCACCACTTCACGCGGCAAGGAACGCAGTTCAGCGATCTCATTAAAGGCGATTTCGAACTCGCTTTTCATAGCCCTCGGCTCAACTTCCTCTGCTGCCGGATGCCAGCACTCCGTATTCCTCTAACATGATACCCCAAAACGGGTCGAATTTTTAGCAGTTGCATCAACTGCTTAAAACACGAAAAGTGGGGGTTACCCACTTTTCGCCACACACCTTTATTCTAGCACTGCCTTGATTCACACACAAGACCGAGCCGAATGGTTCGATTCTTCAACTCACCCAGCCGGTTCAGGTGTCACCTCCGGCGTGATCTCGACCGTCACCTCGGATGACAGTCCGATCACCTCCGGCGTGGTCTCGATCACGCTGCCCTGCTGGACGGGCTGGCTGGCTCCTTCGGGAACTGGAGCCGAGAATGCCGCGAACTTGAGGATTCGGCTCGAACCCGCATCGGCGACATACACATTCCCGGCGGCATCGAGCGTGACGCCGCCGATGCTGGAGAACTGGCCCAGGCCGATTGACTCGCGGCCCAACTGTCCAAACGCGCCAACGCAGTTGCCGTCCGTCCCATAGACCAGCACGCGACCCGCGTCGGGGTCGGTGATGTAGATCAGTCGGCGGACTTGATCCAGCGCCAGATAAGGACGATTGCCGAGGTCATCCACCCAACCGCGCACTCGGAAGCCGTTGGTCGGCTCGCCGCTGCTGGTCTGGTAGAGCGTGACGGGGTTGCCATCCAGCGTGAAGACGGAGACGCGGCGGTTCCAGGTATCAGCCACATAGAGCAGTCCATCCGGGCTGATAATCACGCCGCTCGGCTCATCAAGCTGACCAGTGCCGCTGCCGGCCGATCCGATGTCCTGGATGAACTGCCCCTGAGAGGTATACACCCGGACGCGCTTGTTGCCGGTGTCAGCGACATACACGCGGTCTGCTGTATCCACGGCAATGGCACGCGGCCCCCAGAAGGCATCCACCGGCTGCGCCGGGGCATTCGCGCCATACTCACCGCGCTGCCCCCAGGCCGTCAGGAACTGACCATCCGGTGTGAAGACCTGCACCCGATAATTCCAGGTATCGGCCACGTAGATATTGCCCGTCGGGCCAATGGCGATACCATTCGGACGCTCGAACTGTCCCGGTTCCGACCCCTGGCTGCCAAAAGCAAACGCGAAGGTTCCATCGGCATTGAAGACCGAAATGCGGTGGTTGAACTCCTCGGCGACATACAACCGCCCATCGCTGCCCATAGCAATCTGGCGCGGATGGTTCATGGGTTGCAGCCCTGGCGACACGCTCTGAATCACCTGCATGGCTTCGAGCGGCTGCCAGTTGGCGGTACACAGATTGGTCTGGGCGGCGGTGCTGCTGCTGGCGACTGTGCCATCGCCTACGCCCAGGTCCCAGATTTGCGCGGCGATGTCCTTGCGGACGAAGACATACATGCGATCCGAGACCGGCCAGCGTGCCAGACTGAAATCGCGTTGTAGCGCCAGCCCATAGCGGGTGTAATCCCGCGACCACCAGATGTCCCAGATACCCTGCCGGATTTGCGCGGCCTGGACATTCTCCGGCGAGAAGTCGAAGGTGTTCTGCACACGCTCGGCTGTCAGGTTGAAGTAATCCTGCATCGGCCACCACATGCGCGGATAGTCGAAGCGGTAGTAGCGGTCTTCGAGGATGGTTTCGACCGCGGCGCGGTTCTCGTCACCGACGATCACCACGAGCTGGTTGTCCAGATCGCGCGGGCTGGGATTCTCACCCAGGAAGCGGGCATTACGGAAATCGCGGAAATACCAGGCTCCCGGCCATGAAATCTTGAAGTCGTAGGCGAACTGCAAGTCCATCGCCCCGGTGATGCGCTCGCTCCATTCAGTAAGCTGCTCGGTGACGCGTTTGTTGGCGGGCGCGCCGTGGGCGTAGACCAGGTACTCGGTCGCCAGATCGTAGTTGATGAAGGACGCCATCCACGCAGATCGGAAGGTCAGGAAGGCTAGAAAGGCGAAGGAGACTATACCGATCATTGCGCGAAGCTGCACCCATCCGGTTCGCAGCGCCAGTCGGATCATGGCGTAGATCACGATCCCGCCGATCAGCAGCCCGGACAACCATTGGAAGGTGCGGCTCAACTGCTGCTGTTCCAGGCCACCAACGCCCTGCCCCACCACGAACGGGGAGATCAACTGCACGACGGCCACGAACAGGATCGGCAGCAGAATGGCATACAACCAGCCACGCGACCAGAAGCTCCGGGCTTCGATCCGATCAAAGAAGCGGCCAAAATACCACGCCGCCAGGAAGATCATCGGCGTCGTCATGTGCGTACCCAACCAGGGCATCTTCTCGCCAGCCAGGGTGTAGGCGATCATGTTGAAGACGGCCCACCACGACACGAAGATCAGGAACGGCATGGCCCTCAGACGTTCGGGATGTCTATAGGGTTTCACCACCAGGGAGACGACCGACTGGCCTTTGGTATCTGGTATATCGCTGCGCTGCACCAGCACATCCGCGTCCGAGGCGAGCAATTCCGAACCGCCGAGCATATCGGTGGCGGCCTGCTGCTCTTCCAGACGGCGGCGGCGGAAACCCCAGAAGGCCGTCAATCCGGTGAACATCGCCAGCACACTGCCAATGATCGGCAGGAACTCATAGAACGGCAGCACCAGCGTCAGATAGTAATACTGGGGCTGATTCCCACGCCGGACAACCTGCTGTTCCAGCCAGTAGCCCAAGCTGCCGATCATGCCTGTGCCGACACCCTGAATGTTGGTAAATACCGTTGTGAAGAAGAACAGGAACAATCCGTAGAAGACGGCGGCTGAAATCAGCCAGCGTTTGCCTCCCCAGATCACCCCGGCAACCGTGGAAAGGAGCAGCGCCGGAATGACCGGCAGCGCCGACAGGAAAATCTGGATCGCATACTGAGACAAGTCAAACTGAATTGGCAGCGCCGCCTGCACTGCCCTGGCGATCTCCGGCATGGACATCAGGCTGGTCGGATTCATGGCTTTCATCACAAAGGGGGTGAGCCACGGGAGCGCCAGCGATCCCATCACGATCAGGATGTCCAACTCCGCGAAGCGGTGAAGCTGCCGCCACCAACCGGCGCGCCATGAATAGATGAGCGCGACGATCAACACAATACAGACGACCCAGAACACATAGAACGGCCAGGCAATGTAACCTGTCGCAGCGGCGGCGGCCGCCTCCTGGCCGGGTACGGCTGGAGCCGCTGCCTGGGTCGCGTTCTGGGTGGTGACATGCGAGCGTTCCTCGACGGCCACAAAGAAGGCCGTGAAGAACGCGATCAGCGCGATGATGAGAATGGCATCGATCCACGGAATCCGCACCCGACTG
>JAEUQZ010000360.1 GCA_016788965.1 Anaerolineae bacterium
GGCGTCCGGGATTCCCCCCCATCGCGCAGCGCCGCAAATAGCCCATGGCGGACGGGCTTCTGCCCGTCCCTACGAAGAATCGTCTGGGTAGGGACGCCATTCTTGGCGTCCGGGACTCCCCATCGTGCAGCGCCGCAAATGGCCCATGGCGGACGGGCTTCTGCCCGTCCCTACAAATTACGCGCGGAATAGAACCGATCCTCCGACCATTGAGCAGGATTGTTCACGACATACTGCCGAATCTGATCATATCCTTCCTGGGTGCGAATGATGTGGTCATGGTAGCGCGTCTGCCAGATGACCGGATAAATCTCGCGCAGTTCATGCTGGATGCGCCGCGTGACGCCCGCTTTGTAGTTCCCTACGACATGCCCCAATGTTGGTGGGGGTTTGGCGCTTGGCGTGGCAGGATCGCCCTGGAACAACACAATCAGATGGACATGATTGGGCATCACCACGAACACATCCAGGTCGATATCGTTCCAGCGTTCAGGGACGTGGCGCAATTCTTCTTCGGCGATGAATCCCCATGGGGATAGGTGAACGCGGTCGCTTTCCACGCGGCCGAACAGATGCGCCCGTTGATGGGTACAGATGGTGACGAAATATGCGCCGGAAGACGCATAATCGTATCCCGGCAATCGTGGAGATTTCCGCTGTGGAAGGTGTCGCTCCATGACTCATCCCCCTATTCATTGTGACGAACCGGCGCACCTATAGGAATGCCATGCCTGGCGTCCAAGAACAGAATGCCTCCAAAAATGATATGCTCTCCCCTGCTTTCCCCTCAAACCACTCTTGCGCGATTCTGATGAGTCTCTCATGTCATTCTGACATCCGGGGCGTATAGATGAAATAGGTAGTCGATCTTTGAGGAGGTAATGTATGAACAGTATCATCCGTTGGAATCCATTCCGCGAGATGGCAACGATGCAGACCGCGATGGATCGGCTCTTCGAGGATTTCTGGCACGGCAACTGGCCGAATATCCCGGAGTTCGGGCGCTGGGAAACCCCCGCGCTCGACATCCATGAGTCGGATACGGCCTACACCGTCAATGTGCCTCTGCCGGGCATTCAGCCAGATCAGATCGAAGTGAAGATGCAGAACGGGATGTTGACCATCTGCGGGGAGATGCCGCAGCCGGCCGTCGAGGCCAACACGAAAGTGGTCGTCCAAGAGCGCTACTACGGCAAGTTCAGCCGCAGCGTGACTCTGCCGCAGTCGGTCGATGTCGATCAGGTCGAAGCCCGCTATGAGAACGGCGTGCTGACCCTGACCTTGCCCAAGTTGCCCGACGCGCAGCCCAAGCTGATCCCGATCAAGACGTCCGAACTGCTGCGTTCCAAGAACTAGCTGTCTGAACCCCAACCGCGAACCGGGGCGGTAGGATCATCCTGACCGCCCCGGTCGCTGTGTTCGACCATTTCCCCTGATCGCCAACCCCTGATTTTCAATTCTTGCATTTCTTAAGGCTCGATTCGCCCCTAAGAACGTACACTGAGAATAGTTGGGGGATGTCTCGTGTCTCGACAACATACACATTCTGGGTTTCGTCACCGTTTTCATCGCCGTTGACCCGTCATTGACCTCCGCTTGAGCGGGCATCCCCCACTGGTTTTATTCTTCAAAATCAGAGATCAGGTTCATGCAGTACAAAAAGTCCCTGCCATCGCTGATGAGCGTCATGGCACTGCTGGTATTGTTCGGCACCATCGTCATTCATTATCAGATCGCCGCCGCCCAAGAAAATCCCACCGAGCCGCCGCCAGCGGAAACCCCCGAAGCCACCCTGCTGCCTTCCCCAACGGAAGCACCCATCGAAACGCCCACACCCGACGCGCCGCCGCCGGGCGATTCCGCCTCGATCACGGTCGCCATGAGCGCCGCGCCGAGCAGCGGAGCCGCCCCGCTGACCGTCACCTTCAGCGATGCCAGCAGCCCCGGCCTGACCGATTGGGCCTGGGACTTCGGCGATGGGAGCAGCGCCACCGGGTCAGGGCCGCACAGCCATACCTACGCCAATCCAGGAACCTATACCGCCAGCCTGACCGCCTCCGGGAGCGGGGGCAGCGGCACGGCCAGCCAGCAGATCGTGGTCTTCCCGCCCGTCACCCCGGTGGAAGCCCGCTTCACCACCCAGCAAACCGGCGAGACGGCCGTCTGCTTCAGCCAGTCCAGCACTGGGCCGGTGACGACCTCGGCCTGGGACTTCGGCGACGGAGCCACCAGCGCCGAAACCGATCCCTGCCACACCTATGCCAGCACCGGCCAATACACCGTGACGCTGACCGTCACGGGCGAGGGCGGAGCCACCTCGTCAGCAGCCCAGCGCATCAGCCTCCTGCCGCAGACGCAGCCGCCCGTCGCGGCCTTCACGATGAGCCGTTCGACCGCCGCCGTCGGCCAGACGGTACGCCTCACCGACCAGAGCCTCGGCCTGATCCAGACCTGGTTCTGGGACTTCGGCGATGGCACGACCAGCAGCGAACGCCAGCCCTCCAAACAGTACAGCGCCAACGGAACCTACACCGTCACCCTGACCGTGAGCGGCCCCGGCGGCTCCGACCAGGAGACGGCGGCAATCACCATCGCGCCGGAAGCCGTCCTGACTTGCTCATTCAGCGCCCCGTCATCGGTGTTCGCGGGCGAGACAGTCACGCTGCGGAATACCTCGCGGGTATCGCCGGGCAGCTTCAGCGGCTTCACCTGGTTCGTGGATGGCGTCGAGGCGGCCAGCACGACCGACCTGACGACCGCCTTCAGCATCCCCGGCACAGTCACCGTCCGGCTGGTCGGGCTGACCGAGGATGACCGCTCGTGTGAAAGCCAGCGCAGCCTCACCGTCCTGCCCGCCGAGAGTGTCATCGCCAACTTCAGCGGCATCCGCAGCGTCATCATGGGCGAAGAGTTGTGCCTGCGTGACCAATCACGCGGGGCGATCACGGCCTGGGCGTGGGACTTCGGCGATGATGGCCTCAGCACGGAGGTCAACCCCTGCCACGCTTTCAGCCGCGCCGGACGCTACGACATCCGCCTGACCGTGACCGGGGCCAGCGGCGCATCCGACAGCCGCAGCCGCGCCGTCACCGTCTATGACCCGCCCACGCTCAGCGCCTCCGCCAGCCCGCTGAGCGGGATCGCGCCGCTGGCGGTGAGCTTCTCCGCCGAGGGCACGAACCTGACCAGCTACCAGTGGAGCTTCCCGGATGGTTCCCGCGCCTTTTCGCCAACGGCGCAGTTCGTCTTCGACCAGCCCGGCGACTACACCGTCAGCGTGACCGGCAGCGGCCCGGTCGGATCGCTGACCTCCAGTCTGTGGATCAGCGTCCGCGCTCCCGGCGATCTCCGCGCCGCCTTCGGCGCGTCCGCCTGGAACGGCATTGCCCCGCTGGAAATCTGCTTCACGGATCGCAGCGCCGGGGATGCGATCACCGCCTGGGGGTGGAACTTCGGCGATGGCGCGACCAGCGCCGATCCGAACCCGTGCCACACCTTCGACCGCGCCGGGGAATACCCCGTCAGCCTGAGCGTCTCCAACGGCGACGGCCTGAGCGCCAGCGCCACCAGCACCGTGCGGATTTACAGCCCGGCTTCCGGCTCGGCCTCGTTCCGCATCCTCTCGGTGAATGACCTGACTGTTTGCTATGCCAGCAGCCTCCAGGATGGGCTGGCGCTGAGCCGCTGGGAGTTCGGCGATGGCAGCACCAGCACGGAGTCAGCCCCCTGCCATCCCTATCCCGCGCCGGGGGTCTATGCCGTCACGCTGATCGTGACTGATCTCGGCGGGGTGGAACGCGCCCTGCGGAGCAGCGTGTCCGTCAGCGTGGGCAGCGCCGCCCCGGTTGAGGCCGCCGCGCCCAGCCCCAACCGCGAGGTTTATGATCCGGCGCTCAGCAAGATCGGCTTCCTGCCCGCGGGCAGCATCGGGCTGCCGGGGGAAGCCCTGCATTGGGTCACGACCGTGACCAATGTCAGCGGCGCCCCCGAATCCAACCTGGTCATCGTCGATCAGGTGCGCCCGGAACTGCGGATCGATTCGGTCATGGTCGCCAATGGCAGCAGCTATACCGTCAACGGCCAGCGCGTCGAGGTCACTATTCCGTCTTTGCTGCCCGGCCAGAGCCAGGACTTCACCATCGTCACCACCGTGCTGACCAGCCCGCTCAACGGCATCCTGGATAACACCGTCACCGATAACCTGGGCGGCAGCGCCACTGCCTTCGTCAGCGTCCCGGCGAGCGGGATCGTCGCCAACATCGCGCCGCCACTGCCGGATGGCCCGATCCCGCTGGTCAACGGCGTGCCGGAACTGGTGGACTTCGCCGGACGGCAGTTCTGCTTCACCCCCAATTTCACCAACGCCGGAACCCGTGAAGGCTACGGCCCGTACATCACCCTCGTGCGCGATGCCAACCTCGCGCTCAATTCGATCAGCTACCTGGGCATGAACCTGACGGCTTCGCCCTTCCTGGTGGCCTCCGGCCTGCTGCCCGCCGTTGACCCCATTGAAGGCCGCGCCATCCCCGGCACGGTTGGACAGGCCTGGATCACCGTGCGGCTGCCCATCGGCTCGCTGGAGACCATCAGCCCGCCGATCCCCATCGACATCTGTATGCAGAGTCTGCCGCTGGCGGCGTTGGGCGTCCCGATGCCGATCAGCATCTATCCCGGCTACGAATTCGGCGACACGCCTACGGGCGCGGGCGGCCCGATCTCCAACCTGAACGACCAGGGGCCGATGGACAACACCGGTTCGTTCACGCCCATCCTCGTCACCTTCAGAAAATCCAATACCCTGCCGGAAAGCGAAGTCCCGCCAAGCTGCTATCCCGCCCCGCCCGTCGGCGCGGTCGGACAGCCCGGCGCAGCCTGCGCCGCGCCGCCCGGCGTCCAGTGGCCGTATGAATACGTCCTGTCGATTGAACTGGCGGCGGGCCAGACCCTCACCGCCAACACCTTCACCGATACGCTCGATTCGGCCTTCGAGTTCTATCCATACACCTTCCCGGTGACGGCGCTGGCGGATGCCGTCATCGTCGGCGGAACCTGCACGCCCAGCGGAGCCAGCGCCACCTTCGACGGCAGCCCGGTCACGGCGCTGCCCGCGCTTCAGCCGCCCGGCGGCGGGACGCTCGCCATCAGCTTCACCAGCATCGCCAACCCGTCGGCGGTTTCGACCTGCACGCTGACGATGCGCTATCGCGGTTTCATCAACGACATCCTCAGCGAGAGCGCCGCGCCGGAAGCTTACGCGGCCGTCAATAACGCCAGCTTCGCTTACAGCCATGTCAGCGGCCCGCAGCCCGTC
>JAEUQZ010000361.1 GCA_016788965.1 Anaerolineae bacterium
GTATGCTGGGGGGCATCGATCCGGCGGAGATGGTCGAGCCGGAACTGATCCGCTACCCGACGTTCGACGGCCGGATGATCCCGGCGTGGTTGTACCGTCCGCGCGGGGCGCAAGGGCGCATCCCGGTCATGCTGTCGATCCACGGCGGGCCGGAAGCCCAGGAGCGTCCGGGCTACGCCTACAACGGGTTGTACCAGTATTTGCTGAGCCGAGGCTTCGGCATCCTCGCGCCCAACATTCGGGGTTCGACGGGCTACGGGATCACCTACCAGAAGCTCATCCACCGGGATTGGGGCGGCGCGGAATTGAAGGACATCGAATACGCGGCGACGTATCTGCGCGGCCTGGATTGGGTGGATAGCAACCGGTTGGCGGTGTTTGGCGGGAGCTTCGGCGGGTTCGCCACGCTGAGCGCGGTCAGCCGCCTGCCGGATTATTGGGCGGTGGGGGTGGATATCGTCGGGCCGTCGAATCTGCTGACATTCGTGAATTCGGTTCCGCCGTTCTGGAAGCGCTTCATGAAGGATTGGGTTGGCGATGCCGAGGAAGACCGCGCCATGCTGGTCGAACGCTCGCCAATCACCTACGTCGATCAGATTCGCGCTCCGATGCTGGTCATCCAGGGGGCGAACGATCCGCGGGTGGTGCAGGCCGAAAGCGACCAGATGGTCGAGCGCATCCGGGCGCGCGGCGGCCAAGTCACCTATTACATCGATCCGCAGGAAGGTCACGGGGCGACACGGCGCGAAAACAGCCTCCAGTGGATGAATATGGTCAGCGATTTCCTGGAGGAACATCTGCTGGATGAGCCGGCGTCAGATTGAGAAAGATTTCGCAACTCCCGCTGGGGATCGCGCGTATAGTAGAAGTAAGCAGACCTAGTGAGGAGTGCATTGCGATGCCGAAGAAAACCGTCGAAAGTGAACCCGTGAACGAGACCCCAGTCGAAACACCGGCTCCCGAAGCCGTCGCCGACGAATCGCCGAAGACGCCGCTGGAATCGTTCATCTATCATCAGCGCCGCGCCCTGGAAGAAACCGGCAAGGCGCTGGAAGCGCTGCTGCCGGAGGGCTTCAAGGAGCATGGCTCGACGGCCGGGCGTGAGTTCATCAAGAGCTTCCAGGTGCTGGTGGACGCCGCGATCAACGAGATCGAGAAGGCGACCGCCGCTGCCGAGACGATTGAACCAGATGAGGACGGCGAAGATCGCCCCTCGACGACCGGCAAGACCAAAGTCAAAGTGCAGGTCGAGTAACTTCCTGGGGCAAGTCATCAAGAGCGGGCTGAACGGCCCGCTTTTGATTCAGGGGTTAGGGATCAGGGGTTGGGGATTAGGGAAAGGCAGATTACGCCACCCTGGAAGCATAAGCCTGCCTGTTGGATCAGCCTGGGGGGAGGCTGACCCCCACTTTTGGGTAGTTCTGGGGGCGGGGGCGTAACCAGAAGGCGAGCCGCGCGTACTGAGATTCAGTGCAAACGCGCAAAGGAGAAAAGCAATGGTTCGCACAGGTTGGCACAATCACGGTTGGCATCATCGCGGCATGGGGATGCATCATTGGGGTGGACGGCGCGGTTTCTACGGCCCACGCCCGTTCTTCTTCCTGCCGATGCTGGTCATCGGGTTCTTCCTGTTCTTCGGCCTGCTGAAGTTCTTGTGGCCGCTGCTGCTGATCGGGCTGGGGATCGCCGTGTTCCGCATGGCCTCCAAAGGCGGCCCGCGCCGCTGGGAGTCGGGGCCGTGGGGCAATGACAAGCCCAAGCGCGATTGGGACGAAAAACCCAAGCGGGATGCCGATGAGCGGCGCTTCGTCCGCACTGCGGACGGCGAGGATGTCGAGATTATCTAGCGCGGGCCGTTGGGCAGGACGATGGCGCGGACAACGCCATCGGCATACTCGGCGGCGGTCAGGAAGGCGTGGGGCGTCTGATCGAGCGTGAACTGGTGGGTGGCGAGACGGTCAAGATCGACCTGACCGCTGACCGCCAGTTCGATAGCTGCCGGGTAGACGTGCTTCATGCGCCGCGAATAGCGAATGGTGAGTTCCTTATGCCGGGGAACGGATGGACGCAGATGCAGTTCATCCTCGGCGGGAATGCCCACCAGGACAACACGCCCACCGTGGCGGGTCACATCAAGACACTGCTGGGCGGTCTGGTCGATCCAGGCCGCCTCAAATGCGACATCGACGCCGCGCCCGTGGGTGGCGCGGCGCACCGCTTCCACCACATCTTCATCCCGCGCATCGATCACCTGATCGGCTCCGTAAGCGGCGGCGAGGTTCAGCCGCCAGGGGTGGCGGTCGGCGGCGAAGATGCGCCGCGCCCCGGCCAACCGCGCCAACCGGATGAGCAGCAGACCAATCGCGCCCGCGCCCAACACAGCCACATCATCACCAATCTGGATTTCGGCGAGGCGGCTGGCATGGAGGGTGACGCCGAGCGGTTCCAGCAGCGCCGCGCCGATATCGCTGATGCGGTCAGGCATGGGGACGCAGAGGCGGGCGGGATAGATCATGCGCTCGCGCATGGCTCCGTGAAATGGGAACAACCCGATGAACTCGATGCGCTCGCACAGGTGCGGCTCGCCGGCCTGACAGCGTTCACACTGGCCGCAGGGGTTGGCCGGATCAATGGCGACCCGCTGGCCGATGTGCAGTCCCTCCACGCCAGGCCCCAGCGCGAGGATGCGCCCAGCGGCTTCATGGCCGAGGGTGATCGGTTCGGTGGCGGTCGTCCCGCCGACGTTGCCGAGCAGGAAGGTATGCAGGTCGCTGCCGCAGATGCCAACGGCGGTCACTTCCAGGAGTACCTGGCCGGGGCCGGGTTCGACGTCGGAGATTTCCTGGACGCGGACATCACGAGGGCCGTAGACGAATGAGGCTTTCATAGGCTCGGCAATCCTAATTCAGTTCAGAGCCGCCATCGATATTGTAGGTCTGGCCGGTGATGTAGTCACCGTCTTCGGAGGCGAGGAAGGCGCACATGGCCGCGATCTGCTCGGCTGTGCCGGGACGCTTGAGCGGGATGCGCTCGACGCGGCGGCGATACCATTCTCCGACCGGGAGACCCTGCGGCGGCCCCATGGCGGCATCCAGGTCGATCCACATGCGGGTGGGGACGACGCTGGGACAGATGGCATTGACGTTGATGCCGTAGGGCGCTAAGGCCATGGCCGCGCCCTGGGTGATGGTGATGACGGCGGCTTTGGAGACCGAGTAGTGGAGCGCATCGGCGCGGCCACGGCGTCCGGCGATGGATGAGATGTTGATGATCTTGCCGTAGCTGGTTTGGGCGCGGCCAGCCTGTTTGACCGAGTCGGGAATCTGGGCGACCATCTGGCGGGCGACAGCCTGCGAACAGAAGAACAGGCCGCGCTGGTTGACGCGCTGGACTTCATCCCAACGTTCCGGGGTCATCTCCAGGAACGAGGCTTTGTTGGACAGCCCGGCATTGTTCACCAGGATGTCGATGTGGCCGAAGCGGGCGACGACATCGGCCACCATCTGGTCGATCTGATCGAGGTCGCCGACATCCATCGGGTACGGGAGCGCCTCAGTGCCGAGGGAGGAGAAATGCTCGGCGGCAGGGGCGACCGTGGGGCGGTCTATTTCGGCGACGACGACGTGAGCGCCCTCACGAGAGAAGCATTCGCCAATGGCGTAGCCGATGCCGCGGCCGGAGCCGGTGACGATGGCGACGCGGCCTTTGAGACGTTGTGATTCAGGAGTGGTCATGATTGGGCGGCAGCGGTGGGTTCCGGCACAGCTTCAGTTTTGACGGGCTTGGGCGGAATGATGCACAGGAAAGTAAAGGGTTCATCGGCGCTGAGGTTGACGAACTGGTGGTGTTCCCAGCAGTCGATATAGACAATATCGCCGGCCTGGACTTCCTGAAAGTCTTCGCCGAGCATGACGCGGGCGCGGCCGTGCATGACCATGACGCCGTGGTCATGGGCGTGGTGATCCAGGCTGGAGGAGCCTCCCGGCGGGATGGTGAAGAAGCGCACCTCGAAGTTGGGCGCGCCGTCTTCGCGGCCGATCACGACCTGTTTGGTGGCTTTGTTGCTGTTGTACTGGTAGACATCGACGCCTTCCCAGCGCCAATCCGGGCCTTGACCTGTGCGGTGGTGTATCTTGCCCATGAAACTGTCTCCGTGAATGCTGTGGGTGTACTGCCCTGAGTGTACCATCGGTGGGTAGGCTGCACAATTGTGATGGTTATGCACATCTGCCCACAAGCAGGCTATAATTCGGGCGTGTGTTTTTAGGGAACAAGTTCATGCGAGGCGAGCGAATGGCGGCAGTGATGAAAGCAGCGATTTATGCGGGGCCGGGCGACATTCGGACGGAAGAAGTGCCGATGCCGGGTGAGCCGGGGCCGGGTGAACTGCTGGTGAAGGTGCGACTGTGCGGGGTGTGCGGCAGCGATGTCACCGAGTGGTATATGAATCCACGGGCGCCGGTGGTGCTGGGGCACGAGCCAGCGGGCGATGTGGTGGCGGTAGGGGCCGGGGTGACGGCCTTCCAGATCGGCGACCGGGTGGCGATTCACCACCATGTGCCGTGCATGGTCTGCGATGTGTGTATGCGGGGCAACCACAGCAACTGCCCGACCTTCAAGCGGACGCGGCTGTTCCCGGCGGGGATGGCCGAGTACGTCCGCATCCCGGCGGAGATCGTCGAACGCGATATCCTGAAGATTCCTGACCACCTGCCCTATGAGGTTGGGGCGCTGATCGAGCCGGTGGCGTGCTGCGTGCGGGCGCTCGACCGGGGGAACGTGCGGCAGGGCGACCATGTGCTGGTGATCGGCGCGGGCTTCAACGGGATCGTGATGGCGATGCTGGCGCCGCATTGGGGGGCGAACAAGGTGGCGATCCTCGACCGGCTGCCGGTGCGGATGGAGCGGGCGCGGGCGATGGGCATGACCGTGCTGAACGTGGACGATGCCGACCTGAAGGATCAGGTGAGCCGATGGGCAGAGGGACGCGGCCCGCACGCGGTGCTGGTGACTCCGTCCAACGAAGCAGCCATGAATCTGGGCTTCGAGTTATGCGGGGCGGGCGGGACGGTGATGCTGTACGCGCCGACCAAGCCGGAGTTCCGCTGGGGGCTGGGGACGAACCGGCTGCTCTTCCAGGAGATCACGGTGACGGGCACGTATTCGGCCAGCCCGTTCGATACGCGCCGGACGATGGCGCTGTTCCAGGATGGGCTGCTTGACCCGAATGTGCTGATTACGCACCGCTTCCCGATTCAGGAAGCGGATAAAGCCTGGCATCTGACGAAAGCAGCGGGCGAT
>JAEUQZ010000362.1 GCA_016788965.1 Anaerolineae bacterium
CCGAACGTCCGCGCGGTGAGGTAGGCCGACGGCTCGGCCAGCGCCAACACCTGCCGCAGTTCATGCGTCCGGTACTGCACCGGAACCGGACTGATGATCGCCCCAATGCGGGCCGCCGCCAGATAGCAGATGACCAGTTCGGCGATGTTCGGAAGCTGTACCATGATGACCTGATCCGGCCCCACGCCCAGCCGCACCAACCCCGCCGCCAGCCGCTCCACCCGCGCCCGCAGCTCCGCATACGTGAGCCGCTGCGGATCGCCGACGGTGAATTCCGCCCGGTTGGGCGGATCGACCAGCGCGACCGCTTCGGGCGTGCGTTCGGCCTGCCGCAGGAACAGGTCGATCAGCGTCTCCGTGCCCCACCAGCCCTGGCGGGTATAGGCGTCGATTTGTTCGGGCGTGGCCGCTCGCATAGGCTCCCACCTCCGCAGCATCGCTAGAATCCACCGGAGGTTAGAGTGTAAGAGAATCTGATAGATTGGTCAAAAAGAGGGGATAGGTTCTTGTATCAGCCTATAGGCTCCGTGAAGCGCATCAAATCGGTGTCGCGGCTCCAGCGCGAACCATCCGGCAGGATCGTGTTCGCGTCGAAGTCTGCTTCGTCCAGGCCGACCGCGCCGCTCAGGATGGAATTGGTGAGATTCGCGCCCCGCAAATCCGCCTCCCGGAGACCGGCCTCACTCAAATCCGCCAGTTCGAGGACAGCGCCTCGCAGATCAGCCCGGCTGAAATCGGCATCGACCAGGGTAGCGTCGTTCAGATTGGCCTCCGTCAGGTCAGCCAACCCGAATTCCACCCCGCTCAGTTCAGCGGCGGACAGGTCCGCGCCACTCAGATTCGCGCCCTGGAGTACCGCCTCGCTCAGATCAGCGAAGTGGAGATCCGCGCCGCTCAGGTCGATCTCGATCAGTTTCGCCCCTTTGAGTACCGCGTTGTCGCCCGTCAGCCAGCCGATCTGCCGCAGGAATTCCAGCACCTCCTGGATGCGGTCATGATCCAGGCGGCGCAGGACGACAATCGTGCGGAGGCTCGCCACCGAGCCGGGAAGCTGCGGAGCGTTCTGCCCCTGTTGATCCAGCAGCGCGATCATGTCGTCGAAGTATTTCTGGAGCATGTCCTCTTTGTAGCGGATTTCTTTGTTGGCTTCGTCGCGCTGGCGTGCCTGATTATTGAACCAGATCGCGCCCCCGGCCAGCATGACCGGCACGATCAGCAAATCCATCCAGTCCCAAAGCGTCTTGGCCCGCTCGTATTGAGCAGTGCTGGGGTCGCCAAAGGCCATCAGGCCGGAGTCTTCGCTCTGGTACAGCGCCCCCACCACAACATAAACGATGACCCCCACCACCGCAGCGATCAGGAGCCATCGCAGCCACCGGAACCAGGACATGTTTGTCGGCTCCTTTGGGAGAGGTTGTGCGACAGCAGGGAGGCTGTTCAGCCGACCGGAATCTTGAGCTTGTCCCAGTCCGCTTTGCTGACGAACTTGGTCAGCAGGCGGCCATCGGCGGTCTTGCCGCGCAGACCGTAGCGCGTCCCGGTTTTGGTCGTGAACGTGACCTTCAGTAGTTTCTTGTCGTCTACCTGGACTTTCCTGCGCGTCTTGACATCATAGAATTCGACCGTCATACATCCCCTCCATCATCGCCCGGCGCTGCCGGGCCGTTGTGGGTGTCTTTATACCCCCATTATACACCCGTTTGATCCCCCGCCGCTCATCGCCTGCTGCCAGCCCCCCAGCTTCATCGCCGACCATTGACCCCCTGATCCCTATTCCACCCCTCCGTATGATCTTGGCGTTCTTGGCGTCTTGGCGGTTCAATTCGTATTGGATATTCGTCTTTGGGTGTGATGCTATTTCATAGGGACTTGGCGGTGCAATTCGCATTGGGATTCTCGTCGTTGAGCATGACGCCGCTGCACGGAGACGCCATAGTTTTGAATTTCCTGTGAAAACCTGACAAAAATTGCGACCATCTTTATAGACAGAAACACCAAAATGGGCGTATGCTGTAGTCAAAATGGGCTGGCTGCCTTTTTTGCGATGGTTGATTGGGGAGGCTGGTATGATTCTCTTCAGCGGCGTCTGGGACGCCACCATGCAGCGTCGAACCCTGGCTTTCATCGGCATCGCTGTGCTGATCCTCCTGGCCTATCTGGGAGCGTTGGCCGCTGGCGCGCCGCTCGCCATCCGCCTGCTGCTCTGACACACACTGCGCCC
This sequence comes from Anaerolineae bacterium, assembly GCA_016788965.1. Classification (GTDB taxonomy): domain Bacteria; phylum Chloroflexota; class Anaerolineae; order Aggregatilineales; family Phototrophicaceae; genus CFX2. The sequence goes on from JAEUQZ010000362.1 coordinate 2,222, forward strand.
AACCGAATATCCGCTCGCCGCGTGACTCCGCCAACGCGCTGCTTCCTATTCAGCGGCTCTGTATATCCCCCTCACTCTCCGTATGATCTCTGCGTCCTTTGCGTCCTCTGCGGTTCAATTCGTATTTGGATTTTCGTCTTTGGGTGTGATGCCATTTCATAGGGACTTGGCGGTTCAATTTCTCTTGTCTTTTCTTTGCGTCCTTTGCGTCTTTGCGGTTAACGTATTCTTCCCCCACCCCTCCGTATGATCTTGGCGTCCTTGGCGTCTTGGCGGTTCAATTCGTATTGGGATATTTATCCTGCGCGGATTGTCGCCTCGTCCTCACGAGCGCCGCCGTCCAAACAGCACCACCAGCACGACCAGCACCGCCGCCGCCCCCAGGATCAGCAGGCTCAGCGTCACCGTGCTGATGCCGCCGACGGTCGGCGCGGCGTTGGCCGGAGCGGGCACGGGCGTGTTCAGGCTCCCCGCCGGGCGCGGGGTGCGCGTCGCCGGCGCGGGGGTCGGCGTCCGCGTGAAGGTCATGGTCGCCACTGGCGTGAACGTCAGCACCCCGGTGACGGTCGCCGTCGGTGTCACCGTTGGGGTGGCCGTCGGCGTCAACGTATAGGTTGGGGTAGGGGTGCGGCTCGGCGTGGGCGTTCCCGTCACCGGTAGATCGATCCGGTAGGCAAAGGCCGCCGCCGCTTCCGGCGTGAACAACCACGCCTCCAGATCGGCGACCAGCCTATCCAATGGGCGGCCCAGCGCAGCCTGATACGCCGCCGCGAAGGACTCGGCGCTCCCCAATCCCCGCGCCAGTTCGAGCAGCCCATCCACACCCAACCGATCCGCCAGGAACACCACCATGCCGTAAGCCTGCGCCCGCGCCAGCGGATCATCGGCCAGCGCCGCCGCATCCAGCCGTTCGAGCGGCAGCAGCCCCCGCGTCCGCGCCGCGTTCAGCAGCACACTCTGCTGATCCGTTTTCGAGGCCGGGACATAGAACTCGGCCAGCCCGGATTCAAACCAGGCCGGAACCGTGCCGCCCCGCCAGACCGCGCCGTAAACCTGGCGCACCAGCGCCTCGACCACCGTCCGCAGCACAGCCTCGGAGTTCAGCGCCGGGGCAGTCAGCGCCTCCAGGCCGCTCGCCCTGAAGATCGCCGCGAAATCGGCATCATCGCAAGCCACCGCCACCCCGCTGATCGGCCCCGTGACGCTTGGCTGCCCATCGCGCGGACAGGCCGGGGGCACATCTGCCGGATACACAATGTACGCTGCCGAAACCGGCCCAGCCTCAGCCGACAGCCGCTCGACCGTCCCCTGCAAACCCGTCTGGATCGCTCCCAGAGCCGTCCTGCCAAGTCCAGCGGGCAGCGTCACCCGCAGCCGCTCGTCCACCTGCACCGCATCCGGCAGCCATTCCAGCCGTGCATCCGTGAAGCTGAAACCTTCCTCGATGCGAGCCGTCACATTCTCGTTGGAGGTCACCCGCCAGCGGTAGCGTACTTCGGTGAATAACGCCGGCCCCTCCGCCGCAATCGGCCACAGCACCGCCAGCGTCGAATACGGATCGCCGATCACCACCGCCTCGGCCAGATCGACCGCCACCGGAATAACCTGCCCCTCAGCCGTCTCCAATTCCAGCGCCGCCGCTGCCAACTCACTCGCAGGCAGACTGACCGTCACCGTGAAACGCACCGCTGCCGGGAAGATCACCTCGGCTGTCCACCCAGAGATGAAGCGCTGTTCCGGTTGCGGCGTCGGATCGCCCTCCGCCAGGATGCGCCCCGGCAGCAAGACCAGCAGGAGCAAACCCACCACTGCCCACCGTAGGGACGCACAACGGCGCGTCCGCTGATGCCCATACCACACTGTTTCCATAACGTCATCCACCGCCGAGCATCTGTGCCGCCAGGATCGCCAGCGCCAACTGCACGAAGTTGTACACGAAGTGCGCGATGATCGCCGCCGTCGTACTCTGTCGCTGCCGCAAAATCCCCAACCCCACCGCCACCGCCAGGATAATCAGCGTCGCCGGCGTCAGCGCGTACTGGTTATGGAACAGCGCGAACAGGGCGCTCGTCAGCCCGATCCCGAACACCGGCTGCAAGGCTCCCCGGAACAGGATTTCCTCGCTGACCGCCGCCAGTGCCGCCAGCGCGAAAGCCGCCGGCAGCGTGTTGAACGCTCCGGCAATCGCCTCCGAAGCCGCGCTCTGCTCGGCGATCTGCTCCGCCGGCGCGATGGCCGACCAGACCGTGAACAGCGCGATAGCCACGCCGTACAAACCGATCCCCACGATCACCCCGCCAATGACATCGCCCGCCGTCGGCACGCGCAGCCCCAGCCGCGCCAGACTGCCGCCCACATCCCGCCGGATCGACAGCCCCACCCCCAGCAGCGCCGCCAGCGTCACCACCACCGCCTGCACCAGCAGCAGCGACAGCGGAATGCCCGCCGCGCTCACATCCTCCGCCAGCCCGGATAATCCCCCGCTGCTCACCAGTTGGCTGAACAAAATCGAGATGAAACTCAGCGACAGCACCATCGCCGCCACATGCACGCCCGACTGCGGATCGTACAGGCTCCCCGGCCCCGTCAGCCGCGCCACCCAGCGCCGCGTCCCCTCGGACGTGATCAGCCGAAGGCTCACCACCCCCAACGCCAGCGCCAGCCCGAAGTTCAGCGCCGCCGCCCCCACTTCGATAGGCGGCAGTTCGATCTCCAGCTCCGGCATCGCCCCCGCCGAGGCCGTCAGCACCGCCGCCTGGAGGATGAACAGCGCCAGCACCAGCGTCGTCGCCACCAGCCCGTACAGCATCCACCGCGCCACCGTCTGACGCTGCCGCCCCCGCTTCTCCTCCACCCTCGCACGCCGATCCACCTCGTCCTGATTGGCGAGGAAGATCACCAGCCCGATGTACACCAGCGCCAGGACGCTCGATAGCAGCGTGATGGGATCCATAAATTCTGCTTGTCCCGAATGATCGACGCCCGTCATTATAACAGGCTCGCGCCGCTCTCAGCCATTGACCGCATCCGCCCCAAATGTTAGAATGCCCTCCACCAGGAGGGATGGCC
>JAEUQZ010000363.1 GCA_016788965.1 Anaerolineae bacterium
CGCAAAGCCTCGCTGCTGAGTTCGGACATACCCAGATCGAAGCCCTTCACATTCTCACCGCGCTCATGCAGCAGAGTGAAGGCGTTGTGCCGGAAGTCGTCGCCAAAATCGGCGCCCGTCCCGCCAACCTCCAGTTTGAACTGGAGCAGATGATTCAAGACCGCCCGCGCGCGTCCGGCAGCAATGTCGAGCCGACCATCGGGCGTCCAACCGTCCAACTGCTGTCCCGCGCCGAGGCCGAAGCCAAGAAGATGCGCGATGAATACGTCAGCACCGAACATATCCTGCTGGCGCTCAGCGAGGAAAACAGCCTGCGCGGGCTGCTGGAACGGCACGGCGTCACCCACGACGCCATCCTCAAGGCGCTCACCGCCATCCGGGGCGGCCAGCGCGTCACCAGCCAGAATCCGGAAGGCACCTACAAGAGTCTGGAAAAATACGGGCGCGATCTGACGGCGCTGGCGCGGCAGGGCAAGCTCGACCCGGTGATCGGGCGCGACGAGGAAATCCGGCGGGTGGTGCAGGTCATCAGCCGCCGCACCAAGAACAACCCGGTGCTGATCGGCGAGGCGGGCGTCGGCAAGACGGCCATCGTCGAGGGGTTGGCGCAGCGCATCATCAACGGGGATGTGCCGGAGGGGCTGCGCGATAAGACCATCGTGGCGCTGGATATGGGGGCGCTGGTAGCAGGGTCGAAGTATCGCGGCGAGTTCGAGGAGCGGCTGAAGGCTGTCCTGAAAGAGGTGGCCGACAGCGACGGGCAGGTGATCCTGTTCCTGGACGAGCTGCATACCATCGTCGGCGCGGGAGCAGCGGAAGGGGCGATGGACGCGGGCAATATGCTCAAGCCGATGCTGGCGCGGGGGGAACTGCGCTGCGTCGGCGCGACGACGCTGGATGAATACCGCAAATATATCGAGAAGGACGCGGCGCTGGAACGGCGCTTCCAGCCGGTGTTCGTGGATGAGCCGAGCGTGGAGGATACGATCAGCATCCTGCGCGGGCTGAAGGAACGCTACGAGGTGCATCACGGCGTGCGGATTCAGGACAGCGCGGTGATCGCGGCGGCGACGCTCAGCGCCCGGTATATCGCCGACCGGCAGCTTCCTGATAAGGCCATCGATCTGATCGACGAGGCGGCGGCGCGGCTGAAGATGGAGATCGACAGCAAGCCGCTGGCGCTGGAGACGGTCGAGCGGCACATCATGCAGTTGGAGATCGAGCGGGAGGCGCTCCGCAAAGAGCGCGATAAGGCCAGCCAGCAGCGGTTGGAGGCGCTGGAGGGTGAGATCGCCAATCTGCGGGAGGAGTTGAGCGGGCTGACGGCGCGCTGGCAGACGGAAAAGGACGCGATCCAGTCGATCCGGGCGATCAAGACGCAGATCGACGAGGCGAAGGTGCAGTTGGAGCAGGCCGAGCGTCGCAGCGATCTGGAGACGGCGGCGCGGCTGCGTTACGGCACGCTGCGCGACCTCGACCGGCAGTTGGGCGAACGGGAGGCTTTCCTGCGCGATCTGCAAACGGGCAGCCTGATGCTCAAGGAGGAGGTGGACGCCGACGAGATCGCGGCGGTGGTCTCCCGCTGGACGGGCATCCCGGTGTCGCGGCTGCTGGAAGGCGAGATGGAGAAGCTGCTCAAGATGGAGGAGCGGCTGCATGAGCGGGTGATCGGGCAGGAGGACGCGGTTCACGCGGTCTCGGCGGCGGTGCGGCGTGCCCGCGCCGGATTGCAGGACCCGCACCGGCCAGTCGGGGCGTTCCTGTTCCTGGGGCCGACGGGCGTCGGCAAGACCGAACTGGCGCGGTCGCTGGCGGAGTATCTCTTCGACGACGAGAACGCGATGGTGCGGATCGATATGAGCGAGTACGGCGAGCGCCACAGCGTCGCCCGGTTGATCGGCGCGCCGCCGGGTTATGTGGGCTATGAAGACGCCGGGCAGCTCACCGAGGCGGTGCGGCGGCGGCCGTATGCGGTGGTGCTGCTGGACGAGATCGAGAAGGCGCACCCGGAGGTGTTCAATGTGTTCCTCCAGGTGTTCGATGACGGGCGGCTGACGGATGGGCAGGGGCGGACGGTGGATTTCAGCAACACCGTTCTCATCATGACCAGCAACGCCGGCAGCCAGATCATCAAGCAGATGGGGCCGGGGGCGGAGAGGGCGGCGCTGCGGGAGGCGGTGCTGGGTGAACTGGATCGCTACTTCCGACCGGAGTTCCTGAACCGTGTGGACGAGATCATCCTGTTCCACAACCTGACGCCGGATGATCTGGCGCGGATCGTGGAGATTCAACTGCGGCGGCTGGGGGCGCTGCTGCGGAATCGGGGGCTGACGCTGGAATTGACGGCGGACGCGCGGCGCTGGCTGGCCGAGCGCGGTTACGATCCGGTGTTCGGGGCGCGGCCGCTCAAGCGGGTGATCCAGCGCGACCTGCTCGATCCGCTGGCGACGGCGGTGCTGGAGGGGCAGACGCGGGATGGCGACCATATCGTGGCCGATGTGGATGTGGATGGCGAGGCGTTGGTGTTCAGCACGATCCCGCAGGGCGAGGGAATCAGGGATTAGGGAAGAGGAAGGCAAGGCGATCCGGTTGGGATGTGCTACACTCAGGGCTGAATGAGTTGGGGAGGTGCGGCGATGTTAGCGATGCCAGCGGCGGTGGATGTGCCGCTGCGAATGGAAGACGGGGTCATCCGGGTGGGGAAAACGCGGGTGACGCTGCAAGCCGTGGTGGCCGATTTCCACCGGGGCGCATCGCCTGAAGAGATCGCCCATCACTACGCGGCGCTGAGCCTCTCCGAAGTCTATCTGGTGATCGGCTACTATCTGCAAAACCAGGCTGAGGTCGATGCCTATGTGCGCGAGCAGCGGGCGCTGGCCGACGACGCCCGGCGCGAGTATCAGGCAGAGTACCCCAACGATGCGCTGCGGGCGCGGCTGCTGGCGGCGCTGGATGATTCTTCCAGCGGTTGAATTGGCTCACGCTTCGAGCTTGACATCCCCCAACCAATAAATGCTTGGAAATCTGCCGCTCACGGCGTTGAACAGCCGCTCATCGGCAGTCCAGAAGTCACACTGATACCGTTCGGCCACGGCGAGATATTGAGCATCATAGGCAGTCGGATGGTTGTATTCGGTCGCCAACTCGTAGGCGCGGCGCGTATGGGGTTCAGTTTGAACCGTCGCCAGCAGAATTCCGGAGTCCAGCACGCTGTAGGAGGTCGGCATCACGTTCCTCTCTGGCTTCGTTCAGGAGTTCGCTGGCGGTAGGGACGTGTCCCTCGGCATCGGGGCGCAGCGTGATCCGCGCGGCGCGGGCGGCGTCCAGCCAGGCCGCTAAGCTCACCTGCCCCGACGTGACCTCCTGCTGGAGCGCGGACAGCATCCGCAGGCGGCTTTCGGGGGCCAACTGCCGGAACCTCTCCATAATTTCCCGCTCAAGGGCACTCATCGCTGCCTCCCTTCGTCTATGGTGCTATTGTACACCAGCCCTCGGCGTTCGCCTGCCCCGCCCCTGATCCCCAACCCCGGCTTTGCGCGGGGGGCGGTTCTGCGGTTTAATTGACGCTAACAGACCGCCGCGCAGAGCCAGGATCAGCCGATGCCTACCGTGGTTATCAGCCATTCCAGTCTCGATGACGATGCCGTGACCGCCCTGGCCGGGGAACTGACCGCCGCCGGGATCAGCGTGTGGGTCGATCACCTCAAGGGGATCACGCCCGGCGACCGCTTCCACAAAGCCATTCAGGAGGCCGTCACCGCCGCCGATGCCGGGTTGTTCATCCTCTCGCCGGATTCGGCGGACTCGGCTTACTGCGAAGCCGAATGGACGCGCGTCCTCGACCTGAAGAAGACGCTGTACGTGGCGCTGCTGCGGACGCTGCCGACGGCGAACATCCCGCTGCGGCTGGGGACGATCCACCGGGTGGATTTGATCCGCGACCGTGCCGCCGCCGTGAAAGCCTTGACCGAGGCCATCCTCGGCGGGAGGGAGATGGAGCGGGCGGACGCCGCCGAAACCGCCCACATCAGCGGCAGCTTCCCGGCCAGTCAGCTTGATTTGCCGCTGATCGGGCGCGAGCGCGAATTCCAGGCGGTGCAGGAGTCGCTCCAAACTCAGCGGGTGACAGCCATTCTGGGATTGGGCGGGGTGGGCAAGACGCGGCTGGCGGCGGAGATCGCCCGGACGAGCCGCGCCCCCGGCGGGATGGTCTGGCACACCATCCAGCCGTATACCACCATCGAGCAGTTGACGCTGGCCGTGCGCGACCATCTGCGGCTGCCGCTGACGGCGGAAGACGAGGCCATCTGGGCGGCGGCCGGGGCACGCGGCGTGCTGATCGTACTGGACAACGCTGAAGCCTGCGCCGCGCCGGCCGCTTATGCCGAGCGGGTCAACCGTCTGGATACGACCCAGGGGGCGCGTGCCCTGCTGACCAGCCGGGCGGCCTGGCGTGAACTACGCGGCGTCAAAGCCTTCGATCTGGCCGCGCCCGACCTGCCCAGCGCCGAGGCCATCCTGAAGGCGATGCTGGCCGCCGAGCCGCCCATCTTCCCGGCTGACGGTCACGAGCGGGAACTGGCCGAGGCCGCCCGGCGGCATCCCCGGCTGATGCTCTACGCGGTCGGTTGGCTGAACACCTACCCCATCGCGGCGGTGCTGGAAACGACCCGCACGCTGAAAGGGGCCGACGCGGAAGAAGCCCTGGACGACCTGATCCACAAGACCGTCCGCCAGATGGAGGCGCAGCCGGGCGGCGCGGAAGCGAAGGCGGCGCTGCGACGGCTGGCGGTCTGCCGGGGCGGATTCACGCTGGAAGCGGCCAAAGCGATCATCGGGGATGAGGCAGGGGCGTTAGGGCCGCTGATGCGCTGGCGGCTGGTGACGAGCGACGGCCGCCGCTACAGCATCGATCCGCTGGTGATCGAAGCCGCCGGGGAGGACGAGACGGCCCACCGCCCGCACTACGCTTTCTACCGGGCGCTGGCGCAAGAACACGACCGCAAGCAGGACTACCTCGGCCTCGACCCGGAGTCGGCCAACCTGGAAGCGGCCTTCGAGTGGGCGATGAGGATCGAGCAGTTCGCTGATGCCCTATACATGGCAAATGCTTGCGGCAAGTTCCTTGCCAATCGGGGGCGCTTCTCTCAGAACATGGATTGGTTTGAGCGCCTGGCTGCGGTTATCACCCCGCACCCTGACCCAATGGCCTATGCCGACGCCCAGAACAGTTTAGGCGTTACTCATCAGGAATATCCGCTAGGCGACCGCCTGGTTAACCT
>JAEUQZ010000364.1 GCA_016788965.1 Anaerolineae bacterium
GCCAGCGCGGTCAGGTCAGGCGACGGGGTGGCTGTCGGGATCAGCGTCGGCGTCGGGTTGATCCGCAGCAGCGCCGCCGATATCCAGCCCTCGCGGCCGTCATCCAGCCGGATGTTGAGCCAGCGGCCATCTTCGTTCTGGCCGAGGATCATCACGCCCGTGCCGGGGGTCAACGCGATGATCGAGTCGAATTCCGTGCCCGGCCCCTGCCGCACATTCACCGTTTGCAGCGAAGCCACGATGCCGGTGATGGGCGGTGTGGCCGTCGGCGTCGGTGTGTTGGATGGAGTCGGTGACAGCGGCGTGTTGGAAGGCGTCAGTGTGAAGGTGGGCAGCGGAGTCCGGCTGGGCACAGGCGTCGCGGTGAAGCGCGGCGTCATGCTGACGATGGGAGCCAGCGTGTCGGTGGCAATGCCCTCGACCACCTGGACGCCGCCCTCATTCTGGCAGGCAGCCAGGGTGAGCGCGATCACCAGAACCGAAACCCAACAAAGGTGACGAGACAGGCTTAAGTGCAGCATAAGTCCTATCGCGGTATTTGACCGGAAAAGCGGACGATCTGTTGGCTAACAGATTAACAGCAAACGGCGGCTTGTGCCAGTTGGTGGGCGCTCAGCGCATGGCAATCGCAGAGCAGGCGGAAACGATAGCCATCCGTCTGCTCATACGGATTCAGCAGGCGCGGTCGCCTTCGTCATCTCCTGATACTTCATTTCCTGACGTTCGGTCAGCCGCCGCAGGAATACGATTGCCAATACCGACGCGATGATGACGGCGATGTCTGATGCGAGTGACAACCCGTTGGCATTGAAAATGTCATCAAATGACTCAAAATCGCGCCATGCCCGAACGGTGATCTGGCCGAGCAGATTCATCGCCATATAGCTTGCCCACCACCGTAGGACAATCGAGTCTCTGTCGGGCATCTGCGACGATAATGTGGACTGCGTGTGTGTCCACATTTCCTGCGCGGTCTGAAAAGGCCGGATGATGTTGAGGAGCGGGATGAAAAAAGAAATCCAGGCCCAGTTCGGCGATTGTCCGTAGCGCAGCCCGGTCGCGCCAAAGGCCAGCAGGTTGCGGTAGCTCCGGTTGAACCACATCAGGAAGGGAATCACGGTCAGCAGATTAAGGACAAACAGCACGGTCGAGATCGATGCAATGCGTTGGTCGCTTTCCTGTGCAAGGCGCAGCGAATTGGTCGATATATTCCCGGTGCTGAGGTCCACCAGCAGATTGCGCTCGCTGATGCGGAAAACCACCAAGATCAGTGAGGCGATAGCGATCAGTGCGATCAACGCCATCGCCCACTGTGCCCGCCGCCGAGGGGATCGATAGGCTTGCAGAGATTGCATCGGGTTAGCAGGTTGGTTCGCGTCCAGCAGTTCCATCTCGTCGCGCCCGTGGGATCGTCGCATATCAACTGCCCCTAGTCTACGTGATGCGGTCTGGTATTGGCGGCGTAAAGTGTTTCACATGAACATAGATTAACAGCGAACGGCCACCCGCGCCACCGGATCGGGGCGAACCCAGATGGTGTAGAATAGGACTGTCTGCCATGAGATGGAGCCGGGGGAGACACCAGCCATGATCCATTCCCCAACTGACGTTCAGAAAGAAGTCCGCGAAATTGTCGGCCTGCTGATGCAGCGCCCGATCACCGAAGCTATCGCCATGCGGGTCGAGCAGATCGAAGGCTTCGAGCATCTTGAGGTCGAGAGTGGCGAATGGGTCGGCCTTGAAGACGACGAATACAGGGGCGGAGAAGAGCATGGCCGCATCGAGTTCAGACTGCTGCTCCGCCTGGGCAGCTTCATCGAGCAGCACCGACTGGGGATGCTCTATCCCGGCGATACCAACTTTGTCCTGGAGGGCGAAGCCAGCAGCATTCAAACGAAGCGGCGGCCCGACATTGCCTTCGTTGCCGCCGACCGCCTGAAGAAAACCAGGGGCTACATCTACGGCGCGCCCGATCTCGCCATCGAGATCATCTCACCCAGTGAGCGCCCCCACGATATCCGCGGGAAACTGAGCGAGTACCTCTCGTTTGGCGTGCGGCAGGTCTGGCAGGTCTACCCGGAATCGCGCGAGATCATCGTCCATCTGCCTGATGACACCTCACGGACGTACCGCGCTGGCGATACCCTGACCGGTAGCGACGTGCTGCCGAGATTCGAGATGGTCGTAGGCGAGGTGTTCGAGTAGGTCGATCCGATGACCCAGAAAACGATTGACGACTATTTGTCGCTGCCCTATACCATCGAGGTGATCCCGGATGACGATGGTTTCGTCGCACGGGTCAAAGAACTCTCTGGTTGCATGACTCAGGCCGACACCTGGGATGAAATCTGGCCGATGATCGAAGATGCCAAACGACTGTGGCTGGAAAGCGCCCTGGCGCATGGAGATGCCGTGCCGGAACTGCTGGGCGTGTTTGGTTGAGGGATGGGTTTGGGAGGGTAGTATGGACATCGTGCAGAGCATCAACCTGATTGCGATCAACCCCACTGTGCGGAGCGGACGACCGTACATCGTCGGGACGACCGTCACAGTCGCCGATGTGGTCATCGTCAAGCTGTATCACGGCCAGGACCCCGACGGCATCGCCGATTGGTACGGGCTGACGCTGCCGCAGGTCTACGCGGCCCTGGCCTACTACTACGACCACAAGGCCGAGATGGATGACCAGATTCGCGGCCTGATCCGCCGCGCGGAGGAACTGAAGGAGAAGCGCGTTGGCAGCACCGGTGGCGGTGTGCTGCCAGGGTTCGCACTTGCTGTTGCGGACATTTTTGGGTGATTGCGGTCATATGGCGAACCCGACCAGTACGAGTGGGATTCTCGTCCCAGAGGATTTCGACCATGTTTCGTATGACAGCATCAACACCAGAATCGCATCCAGCCACAATCAACCCTCAGTCGAATGGCACCAGTTTGTTGCTGCATGGAAAGCAGTCCTTTTTCGCTATCGAGAATGTACTGAGCACAGCGAAACATTTATCCACGCGATCAGAGCCGAACACACTTTCGAGAACAAATATGTTCAAGACCGTGAGTTGTTTGGTTTCTTTGTGAGCGGATTGTCTGCCATAGAGAGTTTTCACTATGCATTGTTTGCTGTCGGGACACTGTTGCGAGGAAATGGTGATTTTCGGATCGTGAATGAAAAAGAACGTCGGCTCATAAATCCTGAGCTGACCGCAGAAAAATACCAAGCGATATTTCCTGCTGAAAATCTGACTCAGCTGATGAACGAACTTGTGCACAGTAGCGAATATGCCAACTGGTCTTCGATCAGGAACTTCTTAATACATCGCGCAGCGTTTAGTCGAACCGTCTTTTTGAATGTCAATGCAGGGACACAGTATCAACCTCCACAACAAGAGATCAGGCAGGGTCTGATCATTGTATTTGAAGAAAACACTACTGCCGCTCGACGCAAATGGTTGTCGGATACTTTGAACCTGCTCATTGCCGAAACATCGAGATTCGTGGACGTTCACTTTACGTAACCGTTGTATCGAGCAAAGCGGAGACCCACCCATGACCCCACACGTCGCTTTCCTGCGGGCGATCAACGTCGGCGGGCACACCGTCAAGATGGATCACCTGCGTCGCCTGTTTGAAGACCTCGGCCTGACCCACGTCAGCACCTTCATCGCCAGCGGCAACGTCCTCTTCGATCCGCCCGACGAAGAGCCTGCCGCCCTGGAAGCCCGCATCGAGCGCCACCTGGAAAGCGCCCTCGGCTACGCGGTCAAGACCTTTATCCGCCCCGCCGCGGCGCTGCCGGGCATCGCCAGTACCGCGCTGGCCGCCGCGCCGCACTACACTGCCGAGACCGACGCCCTCCACATCGGCTTCCTGAACGCCCTGCCAACCGAATCCGCCTGGGAGAAGCTGCTGGCGCTCCAGACCGCCGATGACCGCTTCTACCTGGGCGAGCGCGAATTGTTCTGGTGGCGGCACGGCCGCGTCAGCGACTCGCCTCTGTCGGGCAATGTGATCGAGAAGACGCTCGGCCTGCCCACCACGCTCCGCAGCATCACCACCCTGCAAAAGCTGGCGGCGAAGTCGGTTTGAACCGGCCCGCTTGTGCATCCTGAACAACCCGGTTTGGCAGCCCTCCCGCTAGATTAATCGCCGAATCGGGTTATCATCCACCCATCAATCACAAACCGTTTCCATCAGGGTGAACATGCCCAAGCGCACCGACCTGCACACCATCATGGTCATCGGCTCCGGCCCCATCGTCATCGGCCAGGGCTGCGAGTTCGATTATTCCGGCGTCCAGGCCTGCAAAGTCCTGCGCCGCGAAGGCTACCGCATCGTCCTGGTCAACTCCAACCCGGCCACCATCATGACCGATCCCGAATTTGCGGATGCCACCTATGTCGAGCCGCTCACGCCCGAACTCTGCGAACGCATCATCGAGCAGGAGCGCCCGGATGCCATCCTGCCGACGGTCGGCGGCCAGACGGCGCTCAACCTGGCGCTGGCGCTGCATGAACGCGGCACGCTGGATCGCTTCGGCATCGAACTCATCGGCGCCAACCTGGAAAGCATCCGCCTCGCCGAAGACCGCCAGTTGTTCAAAGACGCCATGACCGAGATCGGCCTGAAGTCGCCGCCTAGCCAGGTCGTCACCGCCCTCGAGGACGCGCTGGCCGTGGCCGAGACGCTGGGCTATCCCGTGCTGGTGCGGCCATCGTTCACGCTGGGTGGCTCCGGCGGTGGCGTGGCCTACAGCGAGTCCGAACTGCGCGTCATCGCCGAGCGGGGACTCAAGCTCAGCCCGGTGGGGTCGGTGCTGATCGACATGAGTTTGCTCGGTTGGAAGGAGTACGAACTGGAAGTCATGCGCGATAAGCGCGGCAACTTCGTCGTCGTCTGCTCCATCGAAAACCTCGACCCAATGGGCGTCCACACCGGCGACAGCATCACCGTCGCCCCGGTGCAGACCCTCACTGATAAAGAACTTCAGCGGCTCCGCAACATGGCGAAGGCCGTGCTGGATCGCGTGGGATTGGCGACGGGCGGAGCTAATGTGCAGTTCGCCGTCAGCCCGCACGATGGCGAAGTCTACGTCATCGAGATGAACCCGCGCGTCTCCCGCTCCTCGGCGCTGGCGAGCAAAGCCACCGGTTTCCCCATCGCCAAAATCGCCGCGCTGCTGGCCGTCGGCTTCTCGCTGGATGAAATCCCCAACGACATCACCCGCGTCACCCCGGCCAGCTTCGAGCC